>PIVW01000480.1 GCA_003353825.1 Chloroflexota bacterium | reverse complement strand
ACTCTTTGGTTATGCTCATGTCAACGGTACGCGCCTTTACTAGGAGATAGTCGGCGAGGGCGAGCCGCTGATCCTGATCCACGGCCTGGGATTGAACACACGGCTCTAGGATCACTTTAAACCAACAACGGGGGTTGGTACCGGCCCTAACGGCTACCTCCATGGGCCTATTACCTGCCGACTTTTGCGGTACTGGAAACAAAGGTATAATATGAATCCGAACTATTGAGAAGATACAATATCACCACCAATCAACTTTTACGGGATGACCAAGAAGTTGATTGACAAAAAACAATGATCTTCATCGAAGCAACTATATCGGTGTATAATGCAGATAGTGGCAATTAGAAATGGATTACAATTTTGACAAAATCTTGGAGATGAACTTATGAATATGCCGATACTATCACAAATGGAAGACAGCATAAGCCGCTTATCCTTAGCTGAACAGTTGTGGCTTATGGAACGACTGATTCAAAGTATTAAAGAAAACACAGTAAACCAAAAAAGTCGGTTTGAAAGAGATCTAATTGCAATGGCAAACGATCCACAAATTCAACATGAACTACGGGTAATTAAAGAAGAATTTGCGTTTGCAGAAGCGGATGGATTGGACCTTACATAATGTCTATTGAGCGTGGGGAAATATATTTTGTCAATCTAAATCCAGTCAAAGGCAGGGAGCAGGCAGGGCATCGTCCTGTATTGGTTATGTCTGTTGATTCCATTAACAAGCTGCCATTGGTAATCACTGTTATCGTTGGTACAAAGGGGGAAAATATCTCTCGTGATTATCAGACTAATGTCCGCGTTTCATCAGAAGAAAGTGGTTTATCGTTAGAAGCTGTATTTTTATGCTTTCAGGTTCGGTCGCTGGATGGTAAAAGATTCTCTGGGAAGCCGGCCGGTAAGATTTCAGGCGAAACATTAAAAAAAGTTGAAGACACTGTGCGTTATTGTCTCGGGCTATAGTTTTGCACAAATTGATTTTTTGGAAAGCAAGCCCTTTGTAAAGCAACTTCTCGATTGAGCCATCTAACAATGCTTCGAACGGAGGGGCAAGATCGGTGCCTTTCAAGTATTTGGTGAATCCGCAAGTAGATTCTCAATCCGCCCGCCGCTCAAGCAAGCGTTAGGCACTTTGGCAAAAAGATCGACGATTATTTGTCGATGTGTGTGGCAAGTGGCACGTTGCAAGTGGCAAGTTCAACCTTGTCTGCAACCGAGCTCGCACCTGCGACCTGCTACTTGCTACCTGCCCCAGCGGTGCCTCATTTTCCCAGCGCTGTCTGGGAACAATTGCTAGGTGCTCAAGGAGAGCCTATGCCTGCAAATGCAGCAATCTATCTTACGACGGAAAAATAGATCTTCGCGATTTTTTTGACGATACTTATCAATGCCAACCTGCACACTACCAGGAGAGAGAAATTGAGAGGATATGAATTGCGTCATGCTTTGGCCGAGGGCAAGCGAGTTTACGGCACCTGTTTCGAAGGCTACGGCCAACCCCGCTGGCCCCGATATTTCGCCGATCTCGGCCTTGATTTTGTCTTTATAGATAGCGAACACACTCCACTTAATCGCGAAACCATGGCCTGGGCGGCACAGGCTTATGCGTCACTTTCGATAGCGCCACTTTTACGCATTCCCGGGCACTCAGCAGAGGCTGCGGCCATGGCCCTTGATCTGGGAGCGCATGGCGTGATCGTACCCTACGTGGAGACGTTGGAGCAGGTAAAGCCGTTGGTGGGGGCTGTTAAATATCGCCCCCTCAAAGGCGCTGCGTTGCAAACTGTATTGGATGGGGGGCCTTTTCCCAGCCCCGATAGCGCCGCCTATCTTTCGTCCTATAACGAGAACTCTTTACTCATTATCATGATCGAAAGTCCCGCCGGCGCCGCCCAGCTTCCTAGCATACTGGCCTACGGCGGTGTAGACGCTGTTCTGATCGGACCTCATGATCTGTCCGTTTCGCTTGGACTGGCAGAACAGTATGAGCACCCGCTGTTCGAAGAGGCCGCCCGTTCCATTATCCAGACAAGCCGTGCGCATGGCGTTGGCGCCGGCATTCATTTCACGGTTGGCGATTTCGAACGCGCCCAACGTTTGATGGCGTGGGGCTGTAATTTTATCGTGCAACGAACGGATACGTTGTTTGTCGCCGGTGGAATCGCTCGGGAACTAGGCGAGCTACGGCAGGTACTGGATGGCGTCAGCAGGTCTGAAACAGCTGAGATAGGCGCAGCAGGTCATGGCGTCTAGTTTAGAGTGAATCCTGCACATCTGGCTTGCGCCATGTATCGATGACGTGAGCCATTGCCTCTGTTCCTCCGCTATTCAAAACGCTGGTCTCAAGTTCTGTTTCGATGGCCTTGCTATAACTTGCTGCAAAAGAACAATGGGTGGCGATCTCGCTGAAGACTTTGTAACCGATGATAGCCTGGCCGACATCGGTAAAATGGCAGGCATCACCGTGCAGAAGCCAGGTCGCGCCTTCCAGCATGCTGTAGGCATCTACAAAAAGGGCGTTCCTGTCAGCCGCAAGCTCAGCAATCGCATGGTTGTAGGCCTTGACCAGCCCATCCCCTGCTCTGTCGAACTTGCCGAAGATCCAGTTTTGGTACTGCGGTTGCGACCACGTTTCCGCATCAAACTGTAGGTTCCAGTAGGGTCCCACCAGTACGATCAAGGCTTCGGGCAAAGCCCGCCGTGTGTTTTCGACAATCGTCCCATATGCGTCGATGAACGAATCCAACGAGTGTCCGCAGCGGGCGTCATTCAAGCCGTAGGCGAACAAGGCGAGATCGGGTTCCTGCGCGATCATGTCCTGTTGGTAACGTTCCAGGGCGGAGGGTGCGGTTCCGTAGATATCGTCCGCTTCATATCCAGGGGCGTCAGGGCTGATGACGTTGGCGGGGATGGCGTTATTGAGGACGCGTACGGGTTCACGCTGAAAGCGGCGGATACAGTCTGCCAGAGTCTGCACCCACTCGTTGCCTGGCGCGCTCGCACACATGCCGTAGGCATTGGATTCGCCCATGACCACCATGCGATGTATGGGTGCTGCTCGCATACTACTTCGTATCATGCTTCACCTCATCGCTCAGATAGTTCTCCGGTTTTTCGATGCGATTGAAACTGTAGGAATGCGCCAAACCACGGCCGCTCTCCCGTTTTCCTGGTATGATATCCTGGATGGTGGTGTACTCCGGTGTCTTGAAATCATAGTGGAGGCCGGCCGGCGAGCCCATGATCTCCAGGCTGCCCGGTTCCTGGCGGGGCAGTTCCTGCTTGAAACGATCGTTGATCACACCATCGGGGATTTTGTTATAGTAGTAAGCAAAGAGCCCGGGCAATCCGACCCAGCAGGGAGAGCGATGTCGCTCCACAGCACTGAGGGTTCGTATCTGTCGATCAGTTCTCGCCAGTGTGTGTCTACACAGTTGACATAATCTTCGGTCTGCGACACGGCTTCAAAGACGCCAGTGTAATCATTGATCATGGCATCTCTGTATGACCAATCCAGACCGCCCGAGTAATACATGCCCATGCGCATGCCCCGAGCGCGCACGGCCGCCGTCAGTTCAGCGGCGACATCTCGCTTCACCCGGTAGCCCGGTTTGTGAGGGCTGTCCTCGAACTTGATCGTGTTGTAATACCACTCGGCATAAGGGTTTTCTCGGAAAAAGGTCTCCCAACCCTGGTTCTGCACGACGACGTCGAAGTCACCGGTGAGAGGCGCCCATCCCGGTACGCTGGAGAGCCCGCAGACGATGAGGACACCCAGTTTGGCATTACGAAACCAGTCGGGGACAGGATGCTGTGCGAGTGAATTCCAGGTAGGTTCGTAGGGCGCCATTAGCTCTCACCCTAGTTGGGCGCCGCATTTTTCAGCACGACAATCTCATAGCCATTGAGTTTGGATAGGTTGAAATGAACGGTGCCTTAATCTTACGACCAATCCAAAGGCGTATTCTCAGGTTGAAGCATTACAGCCGACGGTCTGTTTTCTGCGCGTATGCCAAGGGCGATATCGTAAAGAGGAATCACATCTTCGATCACATCCAGGGTCTTGCCCCTGCGCTATGCACGTAGTGTAAAAGGTGCAGGATCAGGTCGTTGCCTTGCTGTCGAACCGTGACGATGGCTGTTGTGGGGAGATCGTGTTCACTGAGGCGAGGTTGGGGCAGCAGGCGGCGTATACAATTCCCCAGGACGAGCTTGCGGATTCGTTGGGCAGATAGGGCGTAGTCTGTGAAGAGGGGACGGGCGCAGTAGATCACATTGCCTCTTTGCACGATCACCGCATCCTCAGAAACGTGTGACATGGGCGTATACTGGTGCGAGCAGAAGTGATCCCAGGTGCGATTGAA
>PIVW01001112.1 GCA_003353825.1 Chloroflexota bacterium | reverse complement strand
TTCGCCAAAGCTTTTTGTACCAAACGACTGCATTCCGACCGAAACTGCTTCTGCACCGCCTGCACGTCCTCGTTTTCATACTGATGGAAGGTTTTCACCTCAATGGGATTCAACGAGATCGAGTCATATAACTCTCCGATCATATCGATGTCGATGACGGTGTCGCCAGACTGCACCAGGCGGGCAAAGGCGTGCTTGGTCATGGGACCGGAGCAGGACATGGCAGCCGCGCGGGCCTTGGGATTATGCAGTTCCGTGTTGAGCATCAACACTCCGTACGACAGCACCAGCGCTTGGTCCGTACTGTCAAAGACGTGCGGATTGTCCCTCACAAACGCATGGGCAAAAGCGTCCATTAAGCGGTCGATTTTCTGCGCCTCTTTGGGCAAATTGAAGCCGCAGTCGGTCAGAAAGTGCCGGAACGCAGTGTCGAAAGACTGCCCTGTAAAGTTTAAGAGACCCAAATACACCAATAATAAGTCCCGATGCTGCGTCTCGGAGAAGGCAGAGGTGAACAGCGAGGAGATAAATTCGCCCACTTCTTCCTTATCCAACGTCTCATTGCTGTACAGAAACGTTGCTATGAACTTCAATGTGGCGTAGCGGCCGCCAGACTGCAACAGGAATTTGATAGCCGTCTTGACCTTATCCTGGCGCGCTTTTTTCAGCGCCAGTTGTACCACCTTCTGTTCCTCCATGTGTTGATCGTAGCGGATGGCCCACGTCCCGCTCCGCATGCGGGCGTCGGAGATCTGCGCGAATTTCTGCGCCTCGATGGCTTTGTCCTGGCGCGATTTCAACGAGACGTCGTGTAAACTGATGGTAGGCTCGAATTTGTACTGCTTTTCGTCTTCTTTGTAATCGGAGGCAGCGCCATTTAGATCTGGATTGGAGGGTACTCCGTTCTGCCCATTTTCGCTGGCAATGGTCGCTAAACTCGGTTTGAATGACGCATTGGAGGAGGCCGTGACCACTGTGTCGTTGGTATCGTTTCTGGTGATCACGCCATTGGGCGGCATGCCGTATTTATTATTCTTGCCACGCTCGCGAATATTGCTCTGTACATCCAATATT
>PIVW01001111.1 GCA_003353825.1 Chloroflexota bacterium | reverse complement strand
GGCGACATCAATTGCCGTTCGTTAGTAACTGTGCCGGAATCTAGCGTGTCCCGTATACTGTAGTGCATATCAGAAACATACTACATGTAGTGGATTCTAATGTGCCATTGTCGTATTAATTATTTCCTTTTGCCCTTCCCTGCCGCACCCCTAGGTTTTCTGGGAAGACCTTATTCATAATTTGGCTAAAGAACGGAGCACAAGGGTACGCCAATAACTCATCTAGCAGCTTGTCGGAAAAGTAGAGCGGGTCAGCCAGAATGCTGCAGTCACCGCCCCTGATCGAGGGTTTTTCTACTCAGGAATAGACATAACGGAGAGCAGATGAGTTGTAGCGCATGGAAACAACGCCCTTTTTTGATATGTGGGCGCGTTGAAGCAAGGTTTATGACGTATGCAAGATATGCAGACGCTTGAGATTGTAGGCCAGACAGACCAAGGTCCACTCGCCAGCGAAGTTGACCAGACCCCGAAGGGAGAACTGGCGGAAGCCCAACACCTCCTTGATGATGCCAATGACCGGTTCAACCGTAGACTTGCGCAGGCGATAGAGGCCATCGCCGATGTCGGTGCGGAGCTTGTAGGCCATTATTTCTATGGCGGAAGCATCCTTGGCTGGCGGCTCAGGTTCCTCAGCAAAGAAAGAGCGCCAACTCTGATGATGAGGGTAACCCGTTCACCCCCCCCCTGCGAATCAGCTAATCCTCAAGCAGCAGGTAGCGGAATTGGAGGGGGAGCGTTTCCTTTGCGACGTTCAGCAATCACCTCTGCGATGTACGGCCAAGGTGAAACACGGCGTTGACGACATGTGTCTATGACGCTAGCCAACAAAGTAAAGGCGCTGCTACCCTGCTGAGTGCGTGTGCCGAAGCTGATACTTCGGCAATGTTCAGCACAGGTTTTGCGAGCGATAACCCAATGCCGCAATGATTGCTCAGCATCATTGTTCGTGATGGGCATTTGTGGATAAGCTAACACGTTCCAAATGGCATCCCAATCGTTGAGAAATTCTCACGCCAGTTTTCTGGTTTTATCGTGTTGGTGATCTCGATGTTGCACGCACAATTCTTTCAAT
>PIVW01000479.1 GCA_003353825.1 Chloroflexota bacterium | reverse complement strand
TGGGGTCGGGGGCGTTCTTAGTGCAGGCATGTCGGTATCTCTCCGAGAGGTTAGTTGAAGCGTGGGAAGAGAAGGAAATCTTGATTCGGGTGGACGATGAAATCTCTCGTCACGTTTCACACATCACGACGGAAGGAGAGCTTGCCACTGACCCTGACACCGCCCTGCCCACCGACGCCGACGAACGCCTGGCCATGGCCCGTCGCCTGGTGGCCGACCGCTGCCTCTATGGCGTGGATAAGAACCCACTGGCGGTGGAGATGGCCAAGCTCTCTTTGTGGTTGATCACACTGGACAAAGGCCGTCCCTTCACCTTCCTCGACCATGCCTTCAAGTGCGGTGATTCCATCGTGGGCGTGGGCGAGGACGACTTGCTGCGCTGGGTGCAAACCCTGCCCGGCCCGGCAATGGCCCTCTACCTGGAGGAGATGCAGAAGGCCATTGCCACCGCGCAAGACAAACGCCGGGAACTGGAATCCTTCACCGTGCGGGATATCCAGGACGCCGAGATCAAGCGCCTGCTGCTGGCGGAATCGGAAGCGGCTACGACCCGCATCAAATTGGGGGCTGATCTGCTGGTGGGGAGCCAGTTGCAAGGCCTGAACGAACGAAACCGGGCGGGCTTGCAGGCGAAACTGCTGGTGAAATACGTGGCCGGAGAGGAAGCCGATGACTCCGGCTGCCAGCACGCTCTCGCCGCGACCCGCAAGCAGAACGCCTTCCACTGGCCTTTCGAATTCCCGGAGGTGTTTTTGGATGAGGGGCGGTCGGGCCCTTCGACACTCTCAGGACAAGGCTTCGATGCGTTTATGGGCAATCCGCCTTTTATCGGTGGTCGTCGCATCCGCTCCACCCTGGGCGATGACTATCGCGCTTATCTGAACGACGCTTTCCCCGACTCCAGCGGCAACGCGGATTACTGCGCCTTCTTCTTCTTGCGCGGCTTTGAGCGCCTGCAACGCAGCGGCGCTATGGGCCTGATCGCCACCAACACCATCGCCCAGGGCGACACCCGCGAGACCGGCTTGGCGATGATCGAATCGCAAGGCGGCGTCATTTTCCGGGCGAACAACAACCAGCCCTGGCCGGGTGCTGCTGCTGTTGTTGTCGATGTCGTGCATGTGGGCAAAGTAAACTACCGGCCGCCCTTTGTGCTCGATGGCCAGTCGGTACGACACATTTCAACCATGCTTGACACGGCAAAGGTGTCTGGGGAACCTTATCGACTTCTGTCCAACCAAGGCAATAGCTACGTTGGTTCTGTCGTGAACGGGGTAGGGTTCATTCTGGATGACGATGAGGCCGCTACGCTCCTGCAAAATGACAGTCGAAACAATGATGTTATCTTTCCATATCTGACTGGACAAGATCTGAATAGTAATCCTTTTCAGTCGCCAAGTCGAAAGATAATCAATTTCTTCGATTGGCCGCTAAATCGAGAGGCAAAAGGAACATGGAAGAATTCAGATGAAACGCAACGTAAGAAATGGCTACAATCGGGAATTGTGCCGAGTGATTATGCTGACGAGGTTGCGGTCGACTTTCCAGACTGCCTTGCAATTGTAAGAGAAAGAGTGAAGCCACATCGCGACAATGTACGAAGAAAAGCCTACCGAGATAGATGGTGGCATTATGCGGAAAAGCAATCAGCTCTTTATCGTACTATCGCCCCGCTGGAGCGGGTGTTGGTGACTGCTGAGGTTAGTAAATACATAACATTTACATACGTGCCGAATGGATCAGTTTATGCACATATGCTGAATGTATTCGCGTTTGAAGACTGGAAGATGATGGCTGTTCTTCAATCCGATCTGCATAGAGTGTGGGCACGAAAATATGGTTCAACGCTTGAAACTCGCTTTCGATATACTCCACGGGATGTTTTCGAAACCTTCACTTTTCCAGAATTCGAATCCTCAATCTTCAAATCTCAACGTCTTGCCTCCCTCGGTGAAACCTACCACAAACACCGCCGCCAGATCATGCTCACCCGCCAGGAGGGCCTGACCAAGACCTACAACCGTTTCCACGATCCTGACGAAACCGTAGAAGATATCGTTCATCTGCGTGAGCTGCACGTGGCTATGGATGAAGCTGTAACCGCCGCCTATGGCTGGGACGACCTCGCCCTCGATCACGGCTGGCACGAGACCCAGCAGGGTTTGCGCTATACCCTCAGTGAGTCAGCCCGCCGCGAGGTGCTCGTCCGCCTGCTGGAGTTAAATCACCAGCGTTATGCCGAGGAGGTGGCGACGGGTTTGCATGGAAAGAAAGGCAGGGATCGGAAGGCGAGTGGGAAACAGAAGGCTGCCATAAAGAAATCCAAGACCAAGTCTGCAAAGGACGATGGGCAGATGAGGTTGTTATAGAAAGACTTACACAGAGTCACCGTTTTCCGTGCCATCAAAAGGAAAAACCAAGACGTGACTACTTCTGCAAAAATTTACCTGGTCGCCAAAGACCAAACAAACCTCATCCCCATGCATGAACAAGCCTACTTGCAAGAGGCAAGCTTGCAAGAATTGCTCGCCCGCTACCCCGACCTGCTCCCCGGCGACTAGATCAGTCCCGAATATCCTCGTCGTTAATGCTGGATTATGCTACCAACGGCACAGAACCCTCACCAGCATCCCTGGGCAATACGACGAAGTACGCGTAGCTCGCTTCAAACCGATTCGCGTTGCTGTCGAGCAACTGGGTCTGCCATCGAATCGGCAGCGTAAGTAGTGCCCAGTAACTTACGCTAGTTGCAACAATGTACTGACCTGAATGACGAACAAGCACGACACGCGTTCACGAAGCATCCTCTATCGATTTGCTATCTCACCGGAGACTATATCCAGGATATCAAAAATACTTACTCGTTCACCTTCAAACACCTCCCCACTGACCCCTTCATGCACGTGGTGCGGAAACCCATACAAACCTGGATAATGCGGCGTATTATCCCAACGTCGTTTTAGTCTACCTTCTGAATCAGCCCAGTGAAAACTGTAGCTCACAACTTCGATAGCGTCGTCAGCTTGCCTTTGCACATACTCTGAGAATTCCAACCAGCTTTCATCCACCAGTTCCACACGCGCGCGGATATAGCCGTCCGTCAAGGTCATCCGTTCACGCCGGATTGTGAATTCGCTGACTACCGGGTTGGCAACCAACAGTTCCTTGATTGTTTCGAGGTATGCTGCCGGTCTCATATCACAGGTTGACCGATGAGCACCTCAAGGCGTTGCCGTAGATTCTCCGCCATTTGCACCAGTGAGGCCCACTCCACGAAGTCCATACGATCATCGGTTTCGCCCGCCTGATAGCGCTGATAGAAGTCCTCAGAGTTCATGCCATATTTGGTTTCAAACTCGGCTAGATCAACCTGAATCTCCTCATACAGCTTGGCGCTCTCTTCAGCTTCATGCACAAGCAGTTTTTCGACCGTTCGCTCCATTAGCTCACTGGCCTGCCCTTGTTCAAACAATCGGGCCAGACTTTGCAGACGGTCTGATATTCGTGTATTTGATGATATCCTGAGCGTTACCATAGGTGATCCTCCATGATTGCATCGACTTTGACGATATTATACACACTTCCGCTCTCCTTTGCGACCCATCCCTTCAGTTTATGACCAACCCCTCCCAACTCCGCAACCAACTCCAATCTGCAGTCATCGCCGACCTACTGGGCCCAGCCAACGGGCCGGAAGAAATCGTGGACGAGCGCACAGTGCGCGACCGATATCTTGTGGGCAAGCTAGGTACTAAAGGCCAAAGCCCCCTGCCCGAATACGATGACTCACTCACGGTCGACGATGCAGAGGGCGATCTCGATGTGGCCTTCTATGGAAAGGAGAACCAGCAAGAGGGCACGTCAGACGCCCATCCCCGCGCGCAGCATCCATGTTTCCATCTTCAATGGGCCTTAGTTTCGTCGCTTCGGGCGAGGCAACACACTTGCAAATAACCGCCCGTTGGGGGCGTTACGAGCGCGTCAAGATCGAGGAGGACGAATATCTCAATAAGGATGGCCGCTACCGCAGGGTCTGGCAACGGGTTCCGGTTGAGGGCATGTCGGACCCCCTGCCCTTGCGCGCTAGCGAGACGAGTACGTGGATGCCAGAACCGGATCAGCCCGATGTCTATGTGCAGATGCTGGCGAGACGCCGTGATAAGCAATGGCATGTCACATTGTTCCTGGTCAACGGCCAGCGGGAGCCAGACATTCTCAAAGACACGGCCTGGGTGTTTCAACCCGAACTGGTAGTCGAAGCGCCGGCACTGGGGTCGTTGAATGGGATTGATTAGATTCAAGTCAGCGCCAGTGAGATTTTTTGGATTTTGAACAATTCCGCCAAAGAAAATCCCTTTTCAAGAATGCCCAGTGCCACCGCA
>PIVW01000478.1 GCA_003353825.1 Chloroflexota bacterium | reverse complement strand
ATGGACATGATTACAAAGGAGCGCAGAAATACCATTGCTATGACTGTGACGCCTATGGAACCTTGGATAAAAAACGGACTCGATGAAAGGACAAAACAGCAAGCGACCGATGCATATCTCGAACGCATGAGTATGCGTGGCATGGAACGGGTGTTCACTGTGTCTCGTAAGCGTTTATCAGAGTGGCTGATAGAGGAGGCGGAATCCCTCCCCAGCTTGTCTAGCACACTGGCTGAAGCACAAGAAAATGATATTTTGGAATTAGACGAAATGTGGTCTTTCGTGCTCAAAAAGAGCAATAACCGTTGGATTTGGCTGGCATTATGTCGCCGAACCTGTCAGATTGTTGCTTACGTCGTGGGTGATCGCAGTGAGTACACCTGTCGCAAATTGTGGGAGCGTATTCCCGCAGCCTATCGAACATGCCAGTCTTACAGTGACTTCTGGGATGCCTATCAAAAAGTCTTTCCGGAAGAGACGCATCAATCCGTAGGCAAAGACAGTGGCGAGACCAACCACATCGAACGCTGGAACAATACGCTCCGTCAGCGGCTAGGACGTTTCGTTTGCAAAACGCTTTCCTTCTCGAAATCGGACTACTTCCATGAAATTGTGTTGAGAATCTTTATCTTTCGCTACAATCTCCTTACGTTGAAAGCTATCAGTCAAACTTGATCCACTACCAATAAATAAAGGTTCTCAAGGATTTCGCGTGGTACGAATTCCTACTACCTGATATCTAGACACTTGACATCGCCAGCTACTAGTGCATCATCTACATTATAAATTCGGGTTTCTCAGCAGGGAAATGATCCGAAATTTAAGGATTGACGATGCACTAGATGCGGGAGTGCCACCGGCTGGAATTCGAGGTTGTCACGAAATCCCAAAGAGCCGTGGCCAGTTAAGTAGCACCGCGCCAGGCTGTTCCTAGACCTTTATAAACATTCATGGCCATAGTAGCGGCCGCCACCGGCGGTACAAAAGCGGTTTCCAATAGCTGCCAGGATTCTACTCGAGACGGCTGGTCTACAGCTTTGAGGAGGAGCAGCCCATCTTTGGCAACAAATTTGTCACCTTCGGGGCTCAATGTTGTGCCGGGCTCTTCATCAAGCCTGACCATCAATTCCCTAGCGGTCCTTTCGTCCCAGCCTTTTATGTCTATTACCTTGTCATTTACGGCATTACAACGTTTGAAATCCAAGCCGCCGGTTGCCACAAGGTTTTCCATAAGATGTCGAAAATCAGTCTCCAGCTTTTCGCGTGAACCGGCGGCGTCGGCAATAAAGGCTTCTTGAAAAGCCATGGCGCCGAGCGAGAGCGTAGTCCAATAGAATTGGCGCACGCCTGTCTTAATCATTGAATAAAGCTTATCTTCTGTGGCTTCATCTTTGGTGAAATAGCCGTTAATGTCGTAGCGGTCGATAACGCTTCGCTCAGGAGCGATGCCGGGTTGGCCGGTGCGAATGAAGAGCTGGGTGATTTGATTGCCCATCTCCTCCCGAATGTATTGGCACAACTCGAGACCGGCCGTATCAGTTTCCATGACGACATCGATTATGGCGACAGAAAGCCACCACTGAGCCCCCGGCTGGCTTTTAATGAACGCCAAGGCGTCGGCTTTACTTTGCGCCGTATTGACTTTTATGGGCACGCCATGGACAGCAAAATTCTTCATCACTAGCTTGGAGAGACTAAGTACATCAGGTTCATCATCAACTAACAGGACGTTCCACGTTTTGTAAAACATTGTTTTTCTCCTCGTATGATATGAGAATGGGCGGTAGCGATAGTGACCGCCTTAGTTGACAGAGATGGAATCTCTGGTATAGCAATAAGGAACCAAGCAACACAAGAGGGAAATACGCTTTCTCCTAGCCGAGCGACAGCACTTTGTTCGTGGGCATAGATGTCCACCGACGCACCAACGTAGCACAAATGATGGATGGGCAAGGCCAGGAGATGGCAAGCCTGCGCTTTGCCAACAACCGCACAGGCACGGCTGACTTGGAACAGCAGTTGGCGGTGTTGGCAGAGAGCGAGGGTATCAGTTCCATCCATGTGGCAGCCGAAGCGACGAACACCTACTGGCTGCCTTTGTTCGACCAATTGAGTCGTTCTGCCACACTGGAGGACTGGCCGCTCCATCTCTACCCCTTCAATCCTAGTGCATCGTCAAGCCTTAAATTTCGGATCATTTCCCTGCTGAGAAACCTGAATTTATAACCAATGGTGCTAGTTTGTAACCACAACATGCAGTATGATTCCTGAGAATGCTACTATATGCGGGTTCAGGGAGTGAGCATCTGAACAGAAAATCACTGCCACGTTTTCCTGATGCCTGCATTTAGTAGCACATTTAGCAAGCATACTATATGTAGTGTGAAGATATTCTCTCAACTAGCACCAATGGTTTTATAATGTAGATGATGCACTAGGGTGATTCGACATTTCAAGAAAGCCTTGGGCGATGAAGAAAACTGACCGTAAGGATGTCACCGTCATCGCCGAGCGTCTTCGTTTCGGCAAGGAATTGCCCAGAGCCTTTGACATGGATGAGCATTATCTGCCTCTGCGTTCCCTCACTCGCTACCACCACCATCTGGTACGAGAGTTGGTGCGGGTTAAGAGTTACACAGTTTCCCAGGTTTACCTAAAGGCTACCGATTACTCCCATGAACAGCCCTTCAGCAATCTCTTTGGCGCTACCAGCCAGGCGGTGCTGTTGGAGTTTGCCACCATGGATGAAATCGCTGCCATGCCCTTCGAAGACTTGGTGGAAAGGTTGGATGTCAAGGGTAAACGTCGTTTTGCTCACCCTGAGGAGAATGCTCGCAAACTGCAGCAGGTGGCTGAACATGCCTATCGTCTTCCCGAAAAATGGGCATCTGTGATCAATGACATCATTGCCCTCAATCTCCGCCACATCACTCTCCTCAAGGATCTCATCCGGCGTACTGATGCCGCCATCACTGCCCAGATGGAGCCCATCCCTCAAACGCTGGAAATTATTCCCGGCATTGGCCCCGTCTTCGCTGCCGGCATCATCGCTGAACTGGGCGACCTTGCTCGCTTCGATTACAACGAAGCTCAAGTCGCCAGCTATGCCGGTCTCAAGTGGCCTCGTTCCCAGTCCGGTGATTTCCAAGCTCAAGATACTCCTTTGGCTCGCAGCGGTAATCGCTTTCTCCGCTACTACCTCTGCGAAGCTGCTCAGACGGTGAGATTGCACGCCCCTGAGTACAAAGCCTACAATCAACGTAAATATCACGAAGTCCGCAAACATCAACACAAGCGGGCCATCGTCCTTACCGCTCGCAAGTTGACTCGGCTCGTTGTGCGGCTGCTGACGACCAACGAACCTTATCGACTGAGGCAGACGCCTAGCGATTAAGCTCCGACCTTTCCTTTAGGTCGTCAACTTCTACTTGCTTTCCATCACTTGTTTTCTGTTTTTAAGGTTCCAGGGCAGGTGTATTGCCCCCTGCTTGCTGTTCGGTGAATCTCAACGCTTTTTGACTCTTGACATTTCACCGCATCGCTTATTAAATTATGAGTCCACTGAAAAAAGTCCATTAACTGCAAAAGACGCAGATCCAAAGTACTAATAGATCGCCTCTCGGCGGTGTTATATCCGAATATCCGACATTATGCCGCCTGCAAGCGTTATAATACGCCGGATATATAGTAACCGTAGCAGTATACTACTTTATGCAACCTGCGGGCAAATGGTAGTGTATCTTGGTTGGTTGAAATTGTGTTGCCAGAATTTGCGGCCCCTGTATACCCATACTTGGGCAAAAAAATAGACAATAAGTGCATTGGGCAAGCGCATGTTGCACATCAACTGAGGAACGAACTTCCCCAGTATCAGCCATTTTCGCCGGTGAAACCCCGTCATTCAGGGATGTCGACTCCGAAAAAGAGGTGGGCCATTTGAGCAAAGTGTATCTGACCAATACAAAAATAGATATTAAGGGCTTAGGATTAAGTAAAACCGGAAACGTACCATCTATAGATATGTACAAGTATGTACAGTTTTGGTTATTAAAAACCCCTCATTCCTAAGTAAAACCAAAAAGAAGAGCAAATGGAACTCATTCGCTCTTCTTTCAGTATTGACAGACCATGCCAGGGACCAGGGTGCGAAAGGGCTGGCCTGGATAAAGGTCGAGGCAGAGGGTGTCCGTTCTCCCATTGCCAAGTTCTTGTCCGAGAACGAGTTGCAAGGCATTCAGAGCCGTTGTGACGCTCGGCAGGGCGACTTGATCTTGGTCGTGGCGGATCAGGCAATGGTGGTCGCCGAAACTCTTGGCTATCTGCGCGTGCTCATGGCCGGGCGTTTGAAGTTGGCCGATCCTGATATCCTGGCCTGCGCCTGGGTTGTC
>PIVW01001110.1 GCA_003353825.1 Chloroflexota bacterium | reverse complement strand
AAAAACGTGGACGGGTCGGTGGCAAGCCTCGCTCCCTTGACGAGGCCAAGATCAAGAAGGCTCGCGTCATGCTCGATAGCGGCCAATACACAAAAACCGAAGTGGCACAGGAACTCGGCGTTTCGCGTCACACCCTCTGGCGGTCACTCAATCGTATGTCCGCCACAACCACATGACAGAATCCTATGTCGCGTTACGTACCTTTATGTAAGATGACCCAACAATTCATAGAATCTCACTGAGTTCTATTCGTACCCAGATGGACATAAATAGCTTGCCTTTTCACACACACGAGTGTATAAATAAAAATGACTAAACGACGTGATATTATCAAGGCCCTTGAGGACGCTGGCTTCATCAGTAAAGGCGGGTCAAACCATGAAAAATGGATTCATAAAGACGGGCGTTTTACACTGGTTGGTCGTCACAGAGACATTCCGCTACCAACAGCCCGTGCGATTGCCAAGCAAGCCAAAATATCACTACCGAAGTAATGAGGTTAGATATGCCAAAGACTGTTTTTACAGAAACACGCCTGTACCCTGTTGTGATACACCGCGAAGATGATGTTTGGGGTTATCATAGTCCCGAATTTGGCGGAGGCGGTGCGGCCAGCCATGAAGATGCCTTGTCGCTTGCACAGGAACTCTTAAATAGCGCTGTTGGCGAACTTTATGATCGAGCGGAAGATGCCCCACAACCATCTGCGCCAGACCAAGTCGATGCGGATGGTGGGCAAGTTGCATGGCTACCTGTCGTAGTATCGAATGCGGCTGATCGCGTAGCAATCACACTGCCAAAATCCTTGATCGCAAGAATTGATGCGGCGACAAACAATCGATCTGCATTTTTTACAGAGTTGGCGCGTGAAAGACTGGCCCATTGACATCCTCCCTGCCCAAATATGGCCTAGCTGGCCCGAAGCTGCATATTTGGGTTCGTCCCAACAAAGGTACGCGGGGCATTGTCAAGTTAGTGAACCGAGGCCAGGAGAGGGCTCTCCTGTCCTGTGTCAGGCGACAAGCTCGGCCGCATAGCCGGTCCAGAGGTCGAAGGCGTCGGATCTTGCGTGGCGATA
>PIVW01001109.1 GCA_003353825.1 Chloroflexota bacterium | reverse complement strand
ACTTCGCGTGACGATCACGAATTTCCGTTGATGATTCCCCCACACCTAGTGGCTGGTTGTGTCAAGCGCCTAGATATAGTGTGGGAAAAATCCGTACCACGCGAAATCCCAGAGAACCTCAGCGATCTTATCGGCGATCATTTCAGCGTATCACCTATTGGATTGGATAACACGCCGAAGTCACCGGCCTCGACCTCGACGATATCGCCAGGTTTGAGGAATATCTTCGGATTTCGGAAGACGCCAACGCCGTCAGGGGTACCGGTGAGGATGAGATCGCCCGGTTCCAGCGTAAATGCTTGAGACATGTACGAAAGAAGATGACGCACGGAGAAGATCATTTCTAAAGTGTTTGAATCCTGGCGGGATTCGCCGTTGACCCGGCATTTCAGCGAAACGTTCTGAGGATCGGGTATTTCGTCAGCCGTGACAATCGCAGGTCCCAGCGGGCAGAAAGTATCCAACGATTTGCCACGCATCCACTGGCCATCGTTGAACTGAAGATCTCTGGCAGAGACATCGTTGGCGCTTACATAGCCGAATACGTGATCCAGTGCATCCTCCTCAGTCACCCTACGTGCTACCTTGCCTATTATGACACCGAGTTCCACTTCGTAATCTACTTGCTCACAAAGCCCTTCTACCCAGCGTATCTCCTGGCCGGGACCTATCACACAGGTCGGGTACTTCGAAAACAGGAGGGGTTTTTTAGGTGGTTCGACGCCCTGTTCTCGGCAATGATCCATGTAATTTCGCCCTACACAGATCACTTTGCCGGGGCGGATCGGTGCCAGCAGTTGTACATCATCCAACGACAAACTACCTCCTACAGATTCTCTCCCCCGGCCATCGACAACGGCAAACATATCCTTGGCCGCCACAGGCTGTACTCTGTCTCCGATCTGATATCCGACGAACGTTTGACCATTCTGCTCGAAGTTTATCCAGCGCATTGTAATCTCCTTGTTTTGGGTGGATTCTGGAAAAACTGGTGGTGCGTGGTGCGTGGTGCGTGGTGCGTGGTGCGTGGTGCGTGGTGCGTGGTGCGTGGTGCGTGGTGCGTGGTGCGTGAGTGAAGC
>PIVW01001108.1 GCA_003353825.1 Chloroflexota bacterium | reverse complement strand
ACTTTGAAGGCGGTGATAACTTCTTTGGGACGTTGGAGAATGGTGGTGTATGACTTGCCTCATACCATGACTTCGAGGACAAAGTGCCGGATGAACCGAAGGCTGAAATCGAAGCCATTATTCAGGGCATCATTGCCGGCGATATCGACATTTCTGGCGCCGCCAGCGAGGCTGCCGCACCGGACGAACCGGACATGATCTACACCGTTGGCATGGTAAGCGACCTTGGCGGAATCGACGACAAGTCGTTCAATCAGACAGCCTGGCGTGGCATCGAGACGGCGCAAGCAGACTTTGGGATCGACGGTGTGTTCCTGGAGAGCCAACAGCTTTCTGATTACGAGAAAAATATCAACGAATTCCTCTCACAAGAGAAAGATTTGATTGTGACGGTGGGCTTCCTCTTGGGTGATGCCACCCGTCAGGCGGCGGAAGCGAATCCTGATGCCCAATTCACGATTGTGGACTCCCCCAGCGAAGCGCCGAACGTTCGGGGGTTGTTGTTCAATGTGTCACAGCCCAGCTTCCTGGCCGGTTATCTGGCTTCTGGGATGAGCGAGACTGGTGTGGTCTGCACCTATGGTGGTTTGAACATCCCGCCGGTGGTGGAGTTCATGGTAGCTTTCCAGAAGGGCGTAGAATACTATAACGCCGAGAAGGGTGCGGATGTGACTCTGTTGGGTTGGGACAACGCTCTGCAAGATGGCGCCTTCACCGGCAACTTCGAATCGACCGATGATGGCCGCCTTTTCGCCGAAAACTTCTTTGACGAGGGCTGTGACGTGATCTTCCCGGTGGCCGGGCCCGTAGGTCTGGGCAGTGCGGCAGCGGCGCAGGATCGTGAACTGATGATGATCGGCGTGGATAGTGACCAGTACGATCTGGCCCCCGAATTTGGCAGTGTTTTCGTCTCCTCAGTGTTGAAGAACATGGACATTGCCGTATATGACACCATCGGCACAGTGGTCGATGGCAACTTTGAAGGCGGTGATAACTTCTTTGGGACGTTGGAGAATGGTGGTGTAGGACTTGCCTCATACCATGACTTCGAGGACAAAGTGCCGGATGAACTGAAGGCT
>PIVW01000051.1 GCA_003353825.1 Chloroflexota bacterium | reverse complement strand
GCCCGGAGTCCCATCCAGAAAGAGGGCTTGTTCAATGGCAGACTTGAGACTGTTGATATCATTCGCGGATTGCAATGATGCGACGGCAGTGGCTGTATCTACAGTCATATTGATATATAATGGGTTACCTGTGGTTGGAATATCCTCAATAGAGTATTTTTCTGGGAGGGTCGACCAGATGGATTTCAACGGTCAACGCGTCGGGGCGGTGATGATGGAATAGGCTGGTATTGCCTATAGTAGACGTATTTTAAATTATTATTTGATAATAATACTGATAGATAATCTATGGCTGCGGCGGTTGTTGATCAAGATGACGAGATTGTCATCATCGGTCTGATGATGATACTGAGACGTCCATGACCCAGTACTGCAGTAGCTGGTACCAGCCATGGCCATGGCTGGTGGCCACTGGTACCCAGTGTATTTCCTACTATATGTTGCATAGTCCTTGTAGCTACAGTATCATGTTGTTGACTGGTGTCAGGAGACAGCACGTTTGATATTAGTACATGCGTTGGCCATGCGACATCCACAAGGTGGGAGAGGTCGATACATGAAATATCACTGCCATAATCATCGCACTGCTCGTATCACTCTTATTATTGCATTCGAATAGATGGACCATCTGTATCTGGGGATCCTTGTGATGATACTTGTCTCCACACGAGTGCAGCCATGGTATTATAGGCTGCAGCGACAGGGCTGTTTGGATGCTCCACTTGAACAGGAACCCCCTTGTCTGCACTTTCTTGGACAGAGACCATCAAAGGGATCGATCCAAGGATACCTACATTCATTTCTTTGGATATTTTCTGTGCTCCACCGTGTCCGAAAACAAAAGATTCTTTGCCACAGCCATCGCAGATGAAACTGGACATGTTCTCAATCACACCCAGGATGGGCACACCTACTTTTGAAAACATGGTTATACCCCGTCGTGCGTCGCTCAGAGCGAGTTCCTGCGGTGTTGTGACAATTATGGACCCCGAGAGTGCCATTTTCTGCGTCACTGTCAGCTGAACGTCTCCCGTCCCGGGGGGCATATCAATGAGAAGGACATCCAGTGGAGACCACTGCACCTTGTGTATAAATGTGTCTAGAGCTGACATGACCATGGGCCCCCTCCATACGGCAGCTTGTGTCGCTGAATCAGGCATGAGGTATCCCATGCTCATGGATTTGAGGGATCCGTATGATGCTGGGCTCACGATGGGGAGGATCTTGTCGGTATCTACAGCATTCGTGGTGACCCAGAATTAGAGGTGAGACTCCCAGTAAAAGAATGAATGGGCGTACCTGGATCCACCGCGGGCTTTTCGAAATGAGCCGTCCCTCTTTCATCCACATGTGGTATATTATTTAATAGACGAGGAATAGAAGGGCCGTAGATATCGGCATCCATCAGACCAACCTGCAACCCAAGAGTCTTGGCCAGACTAACTGCCAGGTTGACAGCAGTCGTGGATTTGCCCACCCCACCCTTACCGGATGCGATGGCGATAATGTGCTTGACTCCATTCATGGTATGATTTTCAATTGCATCTGGCAGACGTGTCAGCAGCAACGTATTCGAATCCCGCTGGTGCATCTCTGTTTTAATCAAGGATAATTCTGATGACCTAATACTGAGAAGACGTCTGACTTCTGATATGGAAAACATATATGATGATTGGGTATGGATTTACTGGTCGTACATTGTTATCCCGGGTATCTCGGGTGACGACTGCATGTCGATCTCTTCCCAGCTATCACATTGCACGAAAGTCTGACGGCAGTGGCGATGGGAGCAGATTTCCTTGGAGGGATGGATTTGAAATAGATTCAAGGACCAATGTGGATGCTGAGACGATACTAGAGACTCTAAGTCCCTTGATATCAGAGGAAAGGAAGGAGAGGATTGACCTTGCGTGTCGGCAGCGTACATTTGATGTGCTTCCGATCATTGAAGATCCGTACGATTGGGGGAATGTTGCTGCTGTGTGTCGATCTGCGGATGCCATGGGTGTTGGGGCTGTGCATATTATTCGGGAGAATAATACAGACAAGTTTAAGCAGAGTACGAGGACGTCTGGGGGAGCAGATAAGTGGCTTGATATTCAGTTGTTTGATACGACTCGCGAGTGCTTACATCGTGCAAAAGAGAATGGATTTCAAGTGGTTGCTACTTGTCTTGGGAAGGAGGCTGTGCGTCCTGGGGAGATTGATTGGTCAAAGCCTACTGCTATTGTGTTTGGGAATGAGATGAAGGGTGTGAGTGATGAGGTGGTCGAGATGGCGGATGGAATGTGTGAAATTGATATTGATGGATTTGTTGATAGTTACAATATTTCAGTGGCGGCTGCGTTGATGCTGTGGGAGGCAAGGAGGGTTCGGTTGGACAAGCTTGGGTATCATGGGAATTTGACAGAGAAGGAGATTGAAATTTTACGTGCTGTGTTTTACCTACGTAATAAAGGAGTTTTTCAGCAATATGCTAGTATACTATTACGGCAGAAGCCTCCAGAGTGGCAAGTTCATAGGGGTGAATGGCCAGACTCTGATGAAGAGTGAGTGAGTGTTGTGTTACAGTTCTAGCGTTATGGTTTCTATTCCTCTGCCTGCAATGGTGATGCTCGTGGAGTTGTTTACGAATGGCGATGCTACAGTCATACAGTATGGCTCGAGGACTTGCACATGCCTTGAATGGATCTCGTCGATTTGTGGCAGGGAGCCTGGTGTTTGCGGAGATGGCAAGGTATCTGGTCTCCATACTCTCATGTACTGGTCCAATCCTACGGATACAATGTACCTGTCTTTCAGGACACAGATGTCTCTAACTGCCGATGCATGTGCATTGGGAATAGAGTGTGTCGCAGAAAGTTGTAGTGCCACAAGGTCTAGGTGGGAGATGGAAAGGCTTTGGTCATCACCTCCTGTTATGAGCCACGCGTGTGTTGGATGTTTGTACATGAGAGCCATACAATTGACTCCTGATTCATGTATTCCTGGATACACTGCTATTGGCTGAATGGATGACAGATCCTCGTGCCCATTAAGTATGTCCCAGAGCAGCAGATTGCCATTTGTATCTCCCCCGCAGACAATATGACCTCCTATGTGAATAAGAGATAGTATGGTTGGCCGTGCCATGTCTACGGGTGCTGACAGTGTACTTATTAAAGGCCATTCATGGAAGCTGGAGTAGCCTTGGAGCATTCGGGGGATGTAGCGTAGTTCTACAACACTATTGGAGTGGGCTGCAACGACAAATGCTTGTGCATGCTCAGCATTGGATTGCATGAGACAAAGGGATGTGACCCTGATGTCACCAAATTCCGTCTTTTCTCTTTTTTTTGCAGACTTGAGGGCATTTGTGTCTACGAATGTGGACAAGTGGGATGGCTTCTGTTCTCCATTTGAGTATGTCCATGCCGTCAGTACTGTCTTGGCACCCCCCGTGACCATCAATGTTTTCCCTTGGTGTATTTGGATAGCTTGCATCATTCTGACCGTGGTTCCTAAAGGCTGTGTGCTGAAACACTTGGAGTGCAGGATGATGCCACCTGTGTCATGAACCCATCTGCAGAGACGCAAGGTTGCATCTTCAGCTGCAGTGACAAAAGTTCCATCTCCCAGATCCACCACACTATTGATCTCGCGACCGTGACTCGATGTACCCAAAATGCGTGGGCTAGTTGCGTATCCTTTGCAGCTCAATTTCCTCGTAAACAGATGCAGGTCACCCACCCCAGAGCTGTAACAAAACATCACAAGGGATTGTGATGCATCATAATGAAAGTCCCAGGGCCTTCTCCAGCTAGGACAATAAATATTGCATAATTCAGAGGATAAATCAATATCCCAGATGGTAAAATGATTCGTATGAAAACCAATGAGCAGATCTCTGGGGGAAATCTTCCCACAGATCACTTTTAAAGGCTCAAATCTCTGTTCATTCTTCATCTCAATCGTGATCACACCAGCATCGCTACAGTATACGTTATAGTGTTGTATACCAAAATTGCAAGCTCCGGTTTGGACGTGAAATATGTTGTCATGGAGATGTTCCACACGAACGTACTGGACAGGTGTCCTGTCGTGTGCAAACCTCTGCACTGCTACAGCAAGCACATGCCCATGTTCCACAAGGAATCCTGAAATACCCCCCTTGGAGGAACCTAGTATAACTAGTGTGCCAAGATGCGAGTCTGCTACAGAGACAGCGGTAATACGGACTTTATTTGGACAATCAATCTGTGAAATCAGGCATGGAGTGCCTTCTTGTAATGTAAACAGGAATATTGTCCCCTGGGTGGTGGTGCACAACAAGTGCAGAGTACTCTGTATCTCGACAAAGAATGCATGGACTATGTGGCTTGCGCATGTATACTCTCCCTCCTGTACTGGTCCTCTTGCTGTGACAGTACCACTATTCCTTACTACTTCTACAACATAGACCCTCCCATCAACATCACAGAATGCCAGCATGGAACCATGTGATTCAAGGGAAATAATTGGTTTAGTGCTATTATTCTGGTAAACGATGCATCCTTCAGCATCCAGTCCATCCTTCGATTCGCCATACATGCTGCTGTCCATCTGGTTGGTCATGTCAAACGCAAGAACTCTCCCTGCATCCGTGCCAACATACACCACCTGACTATCATCACCGATACACACCACTTTAATCGTCTCGAATCTGTTTGTAGCAAGTGCGTGTTTCCGCATGCCATCCGCACGCGCAAGACAGCTCTCAAGTCTATGATCTAGGAGATGCAATGGCATGCAATCCCCTGTTGTTAGTTGGAACCGAGCAACAAGAGCGTCCTCTTCACCCAGCAATGTAGGAATGAGATACGTATCTAATCTTTGATGCGAATCAAATGCCTCTAGCCCTGGTTCAATCCAACGCCTCGCACAATCATGAGGAACATGATCAAATGCATTCCAGACCTTCAAGCCCCCATCAGCCCCTCCGCTAACCAGCACATGTTGATGCATCACCAGATTCCACACGCCCCGAAAGGTATGAGCTTTAAATTTTGTATACATCTTTCTTACATCTCCTCCTGAGCACGTAGAGATATCCCAACAGTAAATAGAGCCATCTTCCGCACCACTCCAGACATGTGTGTCATCAGCTGAAAAGCACAGGGTCCATATCCTGCTCCCAGACCCCACCAGATCGATACAAACATCGTCTACTTCTTGACTCATACGCCATACTTTCACCATCCTATCATCAGACCCAGAGGCAAGCATGGTTCCATCGGTGGACCATGCAACTGTGTGAATAGATCCCTGATGGCCAGTAAAACCATGCATATTGTACTGATGCACAGCGCTATCCATTCTGTCCGACAGCAACTTGGAAACATCTACACGTATTGACCATACAATAACATCCCATAAGATTGTCCCCCCTGCCACGCGCCATTCATAGACATCACCATGCGTATCTCCTGACTGTTGTACCATTCTGATGCTCATCGAATACAACAAACAGCGAATATCACCAACACAGTCCTGAAACCTCCTTATTCTAGCATGTCTATCATCAAGACAGTAACAATACAGCGAGACTGAGTTGTCAATTTTACCAACAGCCACACAGAGCAGACGTTTCTCTCCTTCCACCGCAACGCACGAAGCCACATCAAGAATCCACTTTTCTATCCCATGCACGTGCTGTATTACGGACAACGCAACCTCTTTCCCACTGCTCCTAACTTTCATATACAAAAGGGTCAGACACCTTCCTCCGTGCGCAACAACATGGTACTCGTCCGCACCACATGGACTCTGAGATATCCCATGTACCCGTATCCCATGGGGCATTGCCATGCACGACCCAACAACTCGACCACGGAGCATATCCCACACAAGTATCCTCGAGCACATCCCAACAAGAACCAATTTTACACCCACATTCCCCGGAGACACAATGCTCGACAGTGCAGAAATTCCCCCAAAGCTTGCATTCACACCCTGCCCTTCCATGGCACTCTTCAACAACTCACTATCAATTTCCTCTCCCATCCACAGTACTACTGCACTTATCGATACCTTATTATATCAAAAACTCATTTCTATCCACAGAAGAATCCAGGATCCACCTGATCACAAGCAAAACAGCCGATACGAAGACATGCATGGCATGTCGACGCATGTCTTCCAGACCAATCCATCTCTCTGGTGGAAAGAACACCAATGTATGTCTTAATTTTACTCGTATAAATATATAGTTTTGTCCTAATGCATCTATGAAGCAATAGAGAAAGGCAACCATGTGCATTGTCTCTTCCAAGTCATCCATCCACTTCAGTCGTAAGGCAAGCTTGCCTGAATATGCCCCCATCGACAACCTCGATCTTTGAATGCACCAACTCGATATCCGTCGATAAACAAATCCCTACAGCTAGTCACAAATCCAGCACGACTACCGTCAATGCACACGTCTTCATTTGGAATCCACCATACTCTGCTTCCCCCTTGTAAACATCACCTCTGCTGAAATATCCATCTCAGGGCCGGTGATATCCATGCACGAGTAGCACTCAAAAACAAAGCAATCGAATTCGTCTCTGCTTCAAAGCTGCAATCTTGACTGGATGTTGTCGCATATCATTTGAATACTACTGCTCAGTCGTGGCACCACAGCAAATTTGTTTTTAAAACTGTAATACAACACTAGCAGCTGGATTCCGTAAAAGGGACGGAATTCGTTATTCGTTATTGCTCGATCGCACCGGGATTTGTACAGATTACCATCCTAGTATCAGCAGTATACCAAAATAAAGACAAATAACAACAATGCAAAGGCTGAGTGTCCCACAGAATACAACCAACAAGACCATGGCAACACTAATGCAGCAGAGCGCGTGTTCTTCTCAGGGTTGCAGAAGATTCGCAAACCCTAGGGCGATTACGAACCACAGTACTGTGTCTAATGCATCATCAAGGCAAAATACGACGATGTCGGTGCCCATGTCGACACTGTCTCCCGGAAGCAAAAGACATGGAACATGTCGGGGCCCTTCTCCACCACACGCGTCATCGGTACGGTGATATTTCTAGTCACAGATCTTTATATATATATTAATGCATGACTTAATGGCATGTAGGATGGTGAACGCAAAGGCAGTGGGCTTATTCGCCAGCGGCACTGCCGGCGCCGGTTACAATGCTATCGGCGGTGACGAGTACATGGGTATCGTCGGGCAGGGTGTGGCCGGACTACGTGTCGCCCAAGGGTACATCGCCGATTGGCCGGGGCAGATGCAGGCCCAGCTTGCCGGCGTCGCTGTCGTTTTTTTGTTATCTTTTTTGTTAACCTCGCTGTTGGCTGTACCTATGGCCCTGATTGCCCGCGCCTGGAGCGGCAAGAACGAAACGATCTCAGATGACGATTTATCTGAAAATGATGAGCATACGGCAATGGACGACGGCGGGATCGGGATGATGCCGGATGATAGCGCACGGACGTCACTGGACCGGAAAGCGGGGGAAGAAGAAAGCCCGTGAACAAAGCAAGGGGCGGGATTAGCCCAACCAAACAGAATCCCCCTGCTAAAACCAGATCATGACACCACCTGATACCTCCCCCAGCAGCAAATGGGATCGCAAAAACATCTGACTGTTGCTGGCCGTCGTGGTCACCCGGGCCTTTCTGTACGCGCTGGCGACCGATGCATTGCCTACCTTGAGAGGGCCGGGCAAATGGCCACCATCGTGGCGTTGGCTTTACCGCCCTCTGGCAACAGAAAACCTGCAGCGACAATTGCTCCA
This sequence comes from Chloroflexota bacterium, assembly GCA_003353825.1. The sequence goes on along the minus strand of PIVW01000051.1, from coordinate 11,278 downwards.
TGGGCTATTGCTCATCGCTTATCTGGCTTGCACAGCCTGACTGTTACACCCAAAGCCTGGGCGAGGACGTCGCCATCCTGTGGTCGTGGTGGGCGTTGCCGTAGCCTTCTTGTTCGTATGGCAATTATCACAGATCTGGATAAGGGAACAGAGCTTGCTGGACACGCTCATCTTCAGAGTGTACGCCCCTCCGATCAATGGCTATTTCGTGGCGCCAGCCCAAATGGAGAGCGTTTCTTACGTTCTCAACCACTACGCCGAGAGCGTCCCAACCTTTTTCGCCCACAAACAGCAGACACATCCTCCCGGCCTCTTCATCTTCTATGCGTTTTTTGGCGCGCTTTTTGAACGACTGCCCGGCCTCAGCATCTGGTTTGCCGGACCAGCCCACACGTGGGCACTTGATATCAGAGAATGGCCATTATTGATGGATCATCTCATCACCACGGCTTTTGCCACAGCCTGGGTCCAGCTTATCTTTGTCAGTCTTGCCCCGATCAGCCTTTACGCCTTTTTAACTCAGCTCTCATTCAAGGAAGATAATGACGAGTGGGCGCTGTGGTCAACCATAGCGCTGCCACTGATCGCCCCGCTCACCCTCTTCGTCTTGCAATGGGATACGAACTACCCTGCTATCGGTTTCGCGGCCTGTTTTTTTGCTGTACGCGGGCAGAACCGAATAAGAAATGCAACCTTCCACAGAAAAGGACAATGGTTTGACTGGTTATGGGCGGGTTTGCTGCTCAGCCTGTTGACCTGGCTCAGCTTTGGCATGGCAGTTTTTGCCCTTCTCATCGGCATTCATATCCTGTGGCGGGAGGCCGTTTACCCTGGCATGCGGGTGTGGCGAGCCTTTTTACAGCCTTTCGCCCGGCGTCATTGGCCTGATGCTTATGGCCGCCGGCGCACTCTTGCCCTGGTTGCTCGCCTACCTGTTTTGGGGTATGAATTTCTTCGAGCTTTTGCAGATTGGTACGGGCTATCACTACAGTCTCGTCACCGCCAATCGCAACTATCATATTTGGGCCTGGATGAATCTGGTTGACTTCACGTTGTGGTTGGGTCCGGCCTTGCTCCTACAGGGGGTGACAGGCACGATCTGGCTGCGGCGGCGCATACGTAACAGTTCGGATTTGGTTCGGGATGTAGCGGGGATGGCAATTAGCTTGTGGCTGATGCTGTTGGTTCTCAACTTCAGCGGCTCTACGCGCGGCGAAATCGGCAGGCTATGGATATTCCTCATGCCCTTTCCCATGCTCTTCGCCCTGATCCCCCCCTTGGCGCTACTATCAGCGTCTGATCATTTTAATTCTGATGGCGTTGATGACCTGGGTGTTGGGCTACGCCATTGCCCCTCTTGATTGTTGCTGACGGTTCTTTCGTGGTGCTCCAGAACCTGTTCGCTCAGATCCCGGTCAGGTTGATGGCACTCACCTGTGTCCCGGCCGCCGTTGTCTGGTTCTCGACCACCAGTGGTTCGCCGACCAGATCATACTCCATCGCCCCGGTGATTCGAACGTCGAACATCATATCTGGGGGATATTCTCCCGAGACAAGGACAAAGCCGTCCACTTCCGGGGCATCGCGATATGAGCGCGCCAGGGTAAGCCCATCACCGATGCCTTCGGTCAGGACAGGCAGTGTACGCCCGATTAGTGTCTGATTTCGCGCCAACGAGATGGGTTGCTGGGTCTCCATCAAGCGTTCCCAGCGTTCCTGCTTGAGCTCGTCTGCCACCTGGTCGGGTAGCGTTGCCGCCGGGGCGCCAGGTTCAGGGCTGAAAGGAAACGCGCCCACTTTATCGAACTGAATGGCGTTAATGAACTCCAAGAGACCCGCGAATTCCTCTTCTGTCTCTCCAGGAAAACCCACAATAAAGGTGCTGCGCAAAGCGATGTCGGGCATGGCAGCGCCTAGTTTTTCGATCGTGCGGTAGACTTCATCGATATTGCTGGGGCGAAGCATGCGGCGGAGCGTATCGGGATGGCCGTGCTGGAGTGGGATATCGAGATAGGGGAGGATCTGCGGCGTTGTCGCCATAGTCTCGATCAGTTCATCGCTGACATGGCCGGGATAGCTGTACATCAAGCGTAACCATGCCAGGCCATCTGCACGTTGGGCAATTGCATGCAGAAGCCGGGCCAGACTGTGGGGTTCACCCCGGTCTCGTCCGTAATCAGTGGTGTCCTGTGCCACGACGATCAACTCCTTCGCACCTGCCGCGGTCAGGGCCTGGGCTTCTGCGACGACAGCTTCGAACTCGTGTGATCGGAGTTTTCCCTTAAACGAGGGGATCGAGCAAAAGGCGCAGGGCGCGTTACAACCATCGCTGATTTTCAGGTAGGCACTGGCCCGCTGGATTTCCGTACGGGGCGTCTGGTTTTGCTCAGGTGATTGTGCTTCCCCCAGCATCTCGATCAGCCCGAACTTACGCTTTTTCGCACCACCACGTAACCTCTCCACCAGACTAACCACATCCATCCAACGCTGTGTGCCGAGCAGACCATCGACGCCGGGCACGCGCTCAATGATCTCCTGACCATTGCGTTCAGCCAAACAACCTGCTGCAACCAGAACCTGACTCTTGCGCTTGCGTTCGCTCAATGCCTGCAGTGCTTCTATCGATTCTTCTTTAGACGCTTCTAGAAAACCACAGGTATTGACAATGAGCACATCCGCCCACCGGGGATTATCAGTGAAGTGATAGCCTTGGTGGTGGAGGAGCGAAGCCATGCCGTCGCTATCGACCTGATTTTTCGGGCAGCCCAGTGTGAGCAGGTAGTAGGAAGGGTCCCGTTTCTTTTTTGCCATGTGTGTTATTCTGTCGCTGGTGATTCCTCTCCCTCGGCGGAAGGCGGCTCGGCGGAAGGCGGCTCGGCGGAAGGCGGCTCGGCGGAAGGCGGCTCGGCGGAAGGTGTCGCTGTCTCGCCTGCACCGGGCTCAAGCGGCGTAGGGGGCGGTTCGGTCACTTCAGGTTCGGGCGTTGGGGTCGTAACCACAATATCGTCACCTTCTAAAGTCCAGATCAATGCCACGATCTCACCTGGTTCACCCATGGGCGGCAGCGGCTCACCATTCAGGGTTAATTCAACACCGGCCGCATTTCCGGTCAGCAATTCCAACTGCGTGTATGCCACATAGCGGCCTTGGTACGGCTCTCTCAACAACGCCTCTTCCACGATCTCGCCATCCGTGGATATCTGTACCCAGGAAAACAGAACCACATTCATTTCCAAAACAAGCTGCCGCGCAGGCGTCGCTGTCGTGGTCGGGGTTGGTTCGGACGTAGAGGTGGATTCGGGTGCTGTTGCAGTCGTTGCATCAGGAGTGGGGCTGGAAATCGGCAGGGGTGATGTCGGCGTTTCACCGATAACGATCTGAGGCGTTGCGGGCGGGGTGCCCTCAGGAGGCAAGGTAGCGACCGGTGTAGCCGCTGCGACTGAGCCGTTTGATCGATCAAGTAGGAGGGGTAAGGCGAACTGGTAGATGAGATAAGCCAAGATAATGACCGGGATCAAGCTCAAGCCAAACCAGCGGCGCGTGCGTTGAGAACGATGGATCGAATTTTCATACAGATCAAGTTCGATGGGATGGTAACCGGGCGTAGCAACCGCTTCGGTTACAGCTTCATCTGTTATTGCCGCATCTGTCGTTATTGGCGGTTGTGTGGCCTCCAGTTGGGAAAGGACTTCATCTTCATCCAGCCCCAGAAGCCGAGTGTAAGTGCGCAAAAATCCGCGAGCGACCACATCATTGGGCATGTCGTCCCAATCACCGCTCTCCAATGCGTTTAAATAGCGCTGGCGAATACGCGTCTGTTCTTCGACGTCGGCGAGCGAAAGCTCCTGTGCTTCACGTGTCTGTCTCAGGAGCTGTCCAATATCTGTCATAGTGAGAATGTTCCTTGCATAAGCAACTATAAGGTATGCAATCATCGATTATGCGAGGCCATTTATAAATTGTCAAACATTGCCAAGTGTTGAATGCATCAGTAGAGGGTAATCGTATGGTATTCGTGGGTTGTCACCTTGGCAGCAAATGATGATTTGTGGAAGAATGGAGAGGCTCCTTTTCCCTCCCCCTATGATGAAGAGGCTTCTGTGTCTTTTGATCGTCTCGAAAAACTAAGAACCTGGTTGTTCCGATTGCTCCTTATTACGGTGCTGGTGTTGCTGGCTGTCATCGCGCTGGGGGTGTTTCAGGGCCGGTTGACCACTGTCCGGGTCGGGCGATTGCTAGGCCAGGTTTTGGAGTTACCTGGATTAAGTAAAACGGAAATAGCGTTGGTGGCAGGACATCGAGGATTCGATACCGGCGCCATGTGTGATGATGGTTTTATGGAAGTGATGGTCACTGAAGAAGTAAGCGAGTTGGTAGCAGGGTTCCTGCGCGAAGAAGGGGTACTTGTCGACATCCTGGATGAATATGATTCGACACTGAATGGATTACAAGCAGATGCACTGGTTTCCATTCATGTGGACTCGTGCGTATCGCTGAGCGGCTTCAAGGCGACAAGTGCCGAGGAAACGGTTTTGCCCGAACTGGACTCCCTGTTGGTCACCTGCCTGGAACAGGCTTATGCTGGGGCAACAGGTTTAAGCAGACATCATAGCACAGAGACCAGTGACATGTACGGATATCATGCTTTCCAGCGCATCGACGAGCAGACGCCCGCAGCCATTATCGAGATCGGCTTTATCGGTGGTGATCGGGAACTGTTGACCCAGCAACCTGAAAAAGCTGCACTTGGGATCGCCGCCGGCATCCTCTGTTATTTGGAAGAACGCCCTGCTCTCGATCTCAATGCCAACCCTCGCCCCCCCGCACTACTCGATTCAGACAGCCAGGCTTTCACCAGCCCCAAGGAACCTTAATCCTGTTACGAATCGCCTGCCAACAGATAGCGCAAAACGATACCATGAACAATCTGTTCGATTGGCGCCTGGTCATCCAATAACATGGGAGCACCTGTTGTAGCATAGCCGACATCAGGCCGGGCTCTACGTGCGATTTCGGCTAGCAGAGGTTCAGGTAACCTCTGCGTATTGTTCAGATAGTCGTCGAGGGTTGTCGGCTGCATGGTAGCGACCACCAGGCTATTACCGAGATCGGCGCCAAAGTGGGGTTCATCGATTACATACACCGAGGGAAACACCGCTGCCATGGTACTGGCAAGGGCATCGACAAGACGATAATCGGTCTCGGTACGAGTAACGTTAATGGCCACGACCCCATTCTGGCTGAGATGATCTCGTATCTCGTTAAAAAACTCGACCGTGGTGAGATGAAAGGGGATGTAAGGTGGGCGGTAGGCATCGATAGCTATGACATCGTATGTGCCGGCGCCATGGTTGAGATAATAACGACCATCCTGAGCCACAGCATGGAGATTGGGTTCTGTCATGGCAAAATATCGCTGTCCTGTCTCGATGACAGCAGGGTCCAATTCCACGCCATCAATGGCAATCGGGCCATAGGCCGCCGTATACAATTTGGGAACGGTTCCGGCCGCAAGACCGATCACGAGTAGACTATTTACATCCTCTGGACGTGTTGGGGCTGCTGAAAAGAAAGGGGCAAGCAAGAAATAATCCCAAATGCCGTCGGCCAGAGCCATATCGGGCCTATACACAGAATGAACCCCGGCGCCTTCATTCAATTTGAGAACGACCTCTGGGCCATTTTCGACGACCTGAATGTAGTTGTAGGGAGATTCTCGCTCGTAGAGTGTAGCTGAATCAGAACGAATAAAACCGGCGGGGAGCAGAAGAAGCAAGAGTAACAATAACCACGCCAGGGCCAGAGCCAATGCCCGACGACGGTCGAGGGGAATCAGGGCGACGATCGCTAACCCTAATAAAACGAGTCCAAGCACAAGAAAGGTGCGGCGTGTGCCCAAATTGGGAACGAGCACCAGGACCGTCACAAAGACGCCAAAGATAGAACCGATGGTCGAGAGTGCGTACACTCGCCCAGAAGTGCTGCCGGCGTCTTCACTGCCATGAACCAGAAGACGGATGGCAAAGGGGCTAGCACATCCTAGCAGAATGATGGGAACGCCAAAAAGTAACAGACTGGCGCTAAAAGAACCCGCCAGGATGGCGATATCGTAGGTTATAAAGGAGTCGGAAGTCAGGTGCAGGATGGGTCTGGCGACGATGGGTACCAGTCCGACGGCCAATGCCGCCAGACCTACTAGGCTGTACAGAGTCTCTGGGCGGGGATGGCGATCGGCGAGTTTTCCTCCCAGCCAATAACCCACTGATAGATAGAGCAAGATCAAGGCAATGAGGCTGGCCCACACCAGGATCGAGTTTCCGAACCAGGGATCAAGAAGGCGGCTGGCCGCTAACTCTACGCCAAGTGTGGTGAGTCCGGCAGCAAAAACAATTAGATAGACAAAAAGACGATTAGTTGTCACTATAATAATGGCACTTGAAAGAGGAGGGCTCTCCCTCGAGAGGGCTCTCGATCGATCTGAAAGATAATTCGAAAAACGTGGGGAGGTGAAGTTGATAAGGAAATGCTCACCGATTCACGGTAAAAAGAGTGCGGACATTTCGTTCGTACGTATAAATATCACTCTTGGCGAAGCTCGGCCAGTACAGCTTCGCTGAAGGGACTATCTCCCTGCCGTAAGAACTCGATCCATAAGACACGAGAAGCTTCGAAACTGGCTAAGGCATCGGCATCCAGAGCGATCGTTTGTGCAAGAAAATACTCAAAATCGGACGCTGCTTCATCGTAGCGCCCCAACAAAGCATAAGCCAGCCCACGACTGTCGTGACTGTATCCACTTGCGTCCAAATCGACGGCACGTTCGCAGTAGGACAATGCGACATCAGGCAGGTCTGCCAGGCTATAGTTCCAACACAAAGCATTGTTGACACCGATCGAGTCGGGCGCTAAGTGATAGGCTGTGAGCAGATGCCCCAATGCTTCTGTTCTATCATTGGGATAGAGACGGTTGAGGGTTAGGGATAGATTCAGGAAGCCGGAAGCGAGATCAGGCACAAGGCGGGTGGTCTCTCTGAAATCAGCTTCGGCAGATGCCAGATCACCGGGCGCTTGGCGCTGCAGGTAGGCGACACCACGGTTGTTTTTGGCGGACACCAGGCCGGGGTTCAGATCGATGGCCTCGCCATAGAGCGCGATCACCTGACTCCAATCGACGCTATCTTTGCTCGCTTCGATCAATCCTAGATGATAATTGACACCTGCCAGTGAACTGGCATCAAGTGGTGGGTGATTCAGCGCTTGCGTGAATGAGACTTCGGCAACACCCAACTCGCCGGCGTGAAAGTGAATCTGTCCGAGGACGATCCATGTCAACCACTGTAAATCTTCTGGTAAATCGACATTAATCGTGGCGTTCATATCCTCTGGTTCGCTCACCAGGCGCTGCACCTCTCGCTCTTCGATATCCTCTGACGGAGTTGTGAGAAATGTCAGTGTCCGGCCACTATCGTACTCACCCCAAATGATAAGTGAGGCGCCGAGGGCCTCTGCCATAGCTACTGCTTGTCGTTTTTCTGCGATAACCTCGGGCACGACCTCGATCCGTACGTGTGTGAGTTCTGTCTCAGCCACAGCCTTCCGCAACACCTCTTGCAACCTGCCCGCCACATTATATCCGATAGCCTCACCGCCATAGTTGGCGAACTCACCGATCAGAATCAAGGTCTCATCGGCCAAGGCAGGATCAGGTATTGCCGATTGTACCCTGGGTGTCGGCAGGGTTATTCCCATTTGTGTAGCCGTTTGCCGCCACCAACTGGCAGGTTGGGCAAGGGCAAATAATAACAGCACAAATGCAACCAGCACAAGCGCCAGTAGCCAGGGTTTGAGATAGGGGAGGAGTGAGAGCTGTTTGGGTGCGGAATCGGGTTGAGTGAGTGAGGATAGTGGAATGGCATCTCCAGATCGGGTGGCTTCTGGTGGAGAGGGAGCCACCTCTATCGTATCTCTAGCTTCTGGTGTGAACCCTGCTGCCAGCAATAACTCGTCCCGTTCTGCGGGCGTCAACCGCAGCTTGTCTGCGATACGCATGACATCTTGGCGCTGGCGAGGGCGTTGCGTAAGACCCTCGCGCCAACGGAATATGGTCTGGCGTCGCACGCCGAGATGGCGGGCCAATTCAGCATCACTAATGCCTGTGCGCTGCATGTAGTCTGATAGCAACTCGGCAAACAATTTCATGGTTGGTTGGTGGTCGTATGGTCTGGCATGTACGAGGTGGAAGCAGATTTGGTTACATTTGACAGTGTTATCAGCAATTGTTACAGCGAATGTAACACATGTGGGCCTTGAAATGTACGGCGGATCGGCCAGGATGAGAGTATCACAACTCATTTTGCTCTCTGCCGGTACGGCACAGTATAGCTTTGTCGGTGGAGGGCGCCAATCAACGGAGATATATAATCATGCGTATGCGAATCAACATGTGGATCGGTTTAGTAGGATTGATGATCGTGGGCATCCTGGCCGGAGGCTGTGCAGCTTCCCAAGATGCTTCCAAATCGTATAGCCGGGCGGTCATCAATAGGGGCGCTATTGTCCCCGCGGATACGATACGAGTAGCCGAGTATCTAAACTATTATGAACAGCGTTTCCCCGAACCAGTTGGTCAATCCCTGGCACTGGATTTGCGTTTGGGCAACCCAACGATTCCCTTGCAAGGTGGAGAAGTCTGGTTGCAAATAGGTATTCAAGCAAAGGCTGCCGAGCCTAGAGAACGCACACCACTCAATCTGGCACTTGTGATTGATCGTAGTGGTTCGATGAATGACTACAATAAAATGCACCATGTCAAGCAATCACTAGAGGTCTTTTTATCGAGCTTGCATCCCGACGACATCGTCGCAATCGTCGTCTATAATGAAGAGGCGCAAGTTGCGCGTTCGGCCCAACAGGTCGGAGATGGTTCCTGGATATTACAGACGGTGCAGGGGATCACGCCTAATAAAGGGACCAATCTACATGCCGGGTTGATGCAAGGTTTTGCGGAAGTGGATAAAAACTTCGATATACGCCGGAACAACCGCGTCATTCTTCTCACCGATGGCATTGCCAACAAAGGTGTCACCGACCCGGCCACTATCGCTGCCGATGCCCTAGCCTATAGCGACCGTGGTATTTATCTCTCGACCATCGGTTTGGGGCTCGACCTCAATGACGACTTGTTGAGCACATTGGCGCGGCAAGGTCACGGCGCCTATCATTTCATCGATTCGGCCGAGGAAATGGATAAGGTGTTTCGGGCCGAGGTGGACGGTCTTGTAGAACGAGTGGCCAATGATGTCTCGGTTAGCATTCGCCCGGCACTGGGCGTCTCAGTCATCTCGATTACCGGGCTGGTCGGGCCGGCGCCAGTAGATGGAGCACAGGTAAAGCTTCAGTCCATGGGCAGTGGAGACAGCCAGGCGCTTATAGTGCGTTTGCAGGTCTCTCCCCGCGGCGCCGGCCAGCAACCACTGGCCGATATCACACTCGATTATGCCGATGTCTTCGCCCAACGGCCACGTTCGCTCCAGAAGCAGGTTAGCGTTCAAGCTCAAAACCTGGCAATGTATGATCCTCTGGCAGATAATGAAGTGCGACGCAATGCCACCATCGTCCGATCTGCCGAAGCATTAAAAACCATCGACGCCCTGTTCAACGATGGCCAGTATCGAGACGCCTGGGAACTGGCAAATGCCATGGAGAATGATCTGCGAGCGATGGCCCAGGTCATTGTAGATCCACGTATGGTCGAGGATGCTGATCTTTTCCGACGCTACCAGCTGACCCTGTCTCAAGCCTTGGGCTACGACCCAATCCGTGGTGTTCATCCAGCTGCGACGGACAACGGCCAACCGCAACGGTGGAGAGTGGCAACGCCGGTCGGAATCCGGCTACCAGAGGTCGAGATACACTGACGTCTGACAACCACATCACACGACACAGAATCATAATACAATCCCCGACTGCTATCAGTTGGGGATTGCCATTCCAACCTGTTCACCCAAATTATGCGCGAAATAGCAGAAGAGGGTATCATTGTCATTCTGCTATGATATAGATCATGGCAGCGTTATCGAAAATTTATCATAATAGCCTAAGCGCCACACAGCCGTGGACCCCTTCGTGGGGTCTTTGTCTTGTTTGTGGCCAGTTTATCGATAGAAGTTGCACGCCTTTATGGTGTGACACGTCATAATAGAACCCAAACCAAAAACTGGAGGAACAAACATAATGTCACAGAAATGGGTTTATCTCTTTGATGAAGTCGACGAAGCACAAGCCTATAAGAACGGTGATTGGAATGCCGTGCGCGCCCTTCTAGGCGGAAAGGGCGCCAACCTGGGCGACATGACCCGCATCGGTGTGCCTGTCCCCCCCGGTTTCACATGCTCGACCGAAGCCTGCAACGCCTATCTGGCAGCAGGAGAGCGTTTCCCTGATGGTATGTGGGAACAAGAACTGGCAGCGCTGGGCGCCGTCGAAGAAAAAACCGGTAAGAAGTTCGGCGATCCCACGAACCCGCTGTTGGTCTCCTGCCGCTCCGGCGCCATGTTCTCGATGCCGGGCATGATGGACACCGTCCTCAACATCGGTCTGAACCCGGACACCGTCCAGGGTATGATCGAATTAACCGGTGACGCCAGATTTGTCTACGATTCCTATCGCCGCCTTGTGCAGATGTTTGGCTCGGTGGTCATGAATGTTGACGATGCGCCTTTTGAAGAAGTTCTTGAAAAATATCGCCAGAACCGTGGCGTTTCTTCTGATGCCGATCTGACAGCCGAAGATTGGAAAGCCATCGGTGAAGAATTCGAGGTGATTTTCAAAGAAAGTACCAGTCTGGATTTCCCCACCGATCCATACCAACAACTGAAATTGGCCACGGAAGCTGTTTTTAAGTCCTGGAATGGCAAGCGCGCTTTCGACTACCGCAACGCCGCAGGTATTGCCCATGATCTGGGCACCGGCGTCAATATCCAGACCATGGTCTTCGGCAACATGGGTGAAGGCAGTGGCACCGGCGTTGCCATGACCCGCAATGCCACCACTGGCGAACACCACATCGAGGGTGACTATCTTCTCAATGCTCAGGGCGAAGATGTCGTGGCCGGTATTCGTGTGACCGAACGTGTGAGCAAGATGGCCGAGGATATGCCCGCCGCGTGGGAACAGTTCGTTGATATCGCTGAGAAGCTCGAAAAGCACTATCGTGAAATGCAGGATGTTGAATTCACGATCGAGCGCAACAAGTTGTGGATGCTGCAAACCCGTGACG
>PIVW01001107.1 GCA_003353825.1 Chloroflexota bacterium | reverse complement strand
TGCCTCTATCGTTACCGCCTTAAATGAGGATAGTCCGACCACGGTGCTGATAGACGTCAAAACATCTAACCGATAGCCGTCGTCAGGAATCTTGCCCACGCCAAGCGTCCCGTAGAAATTATTCTTCCCGTCTGCCTGCAATACGAGCTGCTGGCTTGAGTTCAAATCTGCACTTTTGGCAAAAACAAAATTGTCGTCAAACGAGTTGTCAATCCCCATAACCCAACGTTGAGCGCCACTTAACAGGAATTGTGCAATCGCATCGCCCGTCCCATCCTGTTCGATAGTCAGGCCAGCCGCCGCGCCAACTTCTGCGGTATCCTCGTAAACGTGCATTGTGCTGGCTGGCAGGATATTAACGCCAAGCTCTCCAAGGAACTCTGACCGCCCGTCTGTTTCAAGTACCAGTTGCGCGTTGCTTCCAAGGTCCAAACTAGACGCAATCTTGAACGCATCCGATCCACTGTTATCAATCCCGGCAACCCATCGCTGGCCACCGCTTAACAGGAATTGTGCAATCGCATCGCCGGTTCCATCCTGCTCGATAGTCAGGCCAGCTTGATCGCCTGTCTCGGTCGTGTCCTCGTAGATATGCAGAACGCTGTCAGGATCGGTTCTTGTGCCGATACTCACAAAGTTATTGGCATCCGAAATATTCAAGCCGCCTTGTGTGGCAATCTCGTCCACATAACCCATGCGGAAATACCGTGATATTTCGGTAGCGTTACTGTCATTGAACAACACAAATTCAGACTGGTTTGTTCCGCCGTCACCCTTGTTTAAGATCAGGTTTGTGCTGTTCGCGTTGCCGTAAGTGCCCTCCTCCAAAGCCAGCGTTTCAGCATAACCCTGAATAGCAAAAGCGATATCGCCGGTCGCATTGAACAGGATATCCTCAGTGCCGGTTGTGGTCCGAATAGACAGGTTGCCGATATCAGCACTTATAATATTGTCGTCTGTGGCGTCATCATGCCGAATGGCTAAAGCTGTGCCACCGGCAAAATTTGATAATGTTAAAAGCGCACTCCCTGCGGCGGTAGCTGGCTCAATATCAATCCGCCCGTCAGTCGTTCCCCTGAAT
>PIVW01001106.1 GCA_003353825.1 Chloroflexota bacterium | reverse complement strand
ATGAGTAAAACGAGGGCGCTATGAGAACAGGGGCGAAGAGGGGGTCGGGCGAAAGCGCTCCGCTGATTGGGTCTTCTTCTTTGGGCCGGGTGCAGGCGTCCGACGCTGCGCTCCAGGAGGAGGAGAGATGCTCGTCATTCTCCTGGGAGTTCTCGTCAATATATCCTGTGGCGATATTCTGTATCACGTCGTCCATGCTGTTTGCGGACCAAAATTTGATGGCTCCCAACCTGACTGAGATTGCAAAATCGTTTGGATTCGATGAGCACGAGAGGGACAAGTATCTAGGGGGCTATATTGGTGCTGCATTTTATATTTTTGGTGCTCCAGCTGCCCTGGTATTTGGGTATTTGTCCCACTTCATGAGCAGGCGCTTGCTCTTTCTGGTTGCTGTGCTGCTCGGGGAAGGCCCTTGCCTGTTGACAATATTTGTGTCCCAGTACTGGCAACTATTCATCCTACGGCTTTTGACGGGTATTTCGATTGGAGGCTGCTTACCCCTCATATTCAGCCTGCTGAGTGATATGTATGTGCACAGGCATAGGTCGGTGGTGTCGGCGGTGGTGCAGGTCGCGGTGGGGGCCGGGATAGCTGCAGGACAGGGCGTGGCTGGGTACGTTGGCCCGACGTTGGGATGGAGATGGCCATTTGTGATTATGGCTGTGCCGGCGATCGTGTCGGCGTTGTTGATGTACTCGACGACCCAAGAACCAGAGCGAGGGGCCACAGAGGAGGCATTTCAAAAGGAAAATCGGGACAAGAAACACCACTACTCGTATGACGCCGAGCTCAGTATGGAAAAAATTGGGATGTTACTATCGATTCGAACGAATATTTATTCGATAGGACAAGGGCTCTTTGGGTGCCTTCCATGGGGAATGCTTCTGACTTTTTTGAATGACTATCTCGCCCAAGAGAAGGGGCTGTCAGTGTCCTCGGCCACCTCCCTGGTTTTGGCCATCGGCGTTGGGGGTGCGTTCGGCGTCATTGGAGGCGGAGGGATGGGACACTTCCTGTACAATAAAAACCCTCGACTGATGCCAATATTTATTGGGCTATCTAAAGTGATGGGAACCTTTCCC
>PIVW01000477.1 GCA_003353825.1 Chloroflexota bacterium | reverse complement strand
TCGGCCTGATGATGGCCGTTGGCTTGTTTGTTTGGCTCTACCGACGCGATTTAACTTGACATAAACGTGTGGTGATTTTATACTGGCAGTCGCGGATCACTGTGATTTTCTGGGGCAGAATTTAGAACAATGAGGTAACAGGATGCGCCAAGCGAGAACTATTCCTCACTGGCATCCTTTGACAACTCATCGTGAAGCTCATTAATGAGCCTTCAATTAATTGAGCATCAACGCTGTTAATGAAATCTAACTGTTCATAATCTATAAAACGAACCCGTGACACTCATTTGATCGCCACGAACATTCGTAGTAATATACGTTCAGACCGGCCAACGGTCTAAGGAGTTTTTTCAAGCAGCGTTTGACACCAGTTTTACACCTAAAACATGCCCTCGTAGCTCAACGGCCAGAGCGTCGGTCTTCGGAACCGTAGGTTGGGGGTTCGAATCCCTCCGAGGGTGCTTAGCGGTCACAGTTACTTCTGTGGCCGCCTTTTTTGTAACCATCTCTCATTGCTTTCCATCCAAATCAAACCGATTCGCAATCACAATAGCAGCCGTAAAGATATCCAGGTATCAGCACTATCCTCTATGAAAATCAAACCTCGTTACGGACACTTCAATTGGATAGCCCCTTTTTACGACCGTATTTTCGATGTTGCACATCATGACGCCTTATTTTCCCATCTTCAGGCCGAATCAGGACAGCTTGTTTTGGATATCGGCGGTGGTACCGGACGCGTGGCCCAACGACTGTATGAGATCGATGCTTCTGTTTTTGTGGTCGATCCGTCGTCTAAAATGTTGGAGGGCAGCCGTGAGAAATGTATTTCATCGGTACGCTCCATTGCCGAGTATCTGCCCTTTGCAACTGACTCCGTAGATCGCATTTATATCGTAGATGCATTCCACCATTTTGCAGACCAATCACGGGCTGCCTCTGAACTGATGCGTGTATTGCGTTCAGGTGGGCGCTTGGTCATCGAGGAGCCTGATATAAAACATCTGCTTGTAAAAGGCGTGGCGGTGGCAGAGAAACTCGCCCTGATGCAGAGCCACTTTTATCGGCCTGCTGATCTTGCTCGCATATTCACCGACCAGGGTGCTACGCTGCTTATGATCACGCCCAACGGTATTAGCGCCCATATCGTCCTCACAAAGTTAGGATTTTCCAAGAAATAAAATATCCCAAAATTCTTGGAAAATCCTTGAGAAACTCCAGAAAACATCACCAGTTTGGGATACTTATTTTTCTGGGGTTGCCTAAGTCATCAGCGAAACACCAATCAATCTCAGGAAACAACGTTATGAACACCGCTTCAGTAAAGTGGGTTGAAGAACTGACATTTTCTGCCAACACCGGCTCCGGTCACCAACTGATACTGGAAGCTGGTTCCAAAGAGGGGGCTCCCAGCGCCGGCCCCTCTCCGATGGAATTGCTATTGCTGGGATTGGCAGGCTGTACTGGTATTGACATTGTGCATATCCTCCAGCGTCAACGACAGCCGCTACAGGGCCTCAAAGTCAATGTCAGCGGGCAACGTGCTGAGGATAACCCAAAAGTCTATACCCAGATCAATGTAGAGTATATTGTCTCAGGCGATGTTGAAGAGTCTAGATTGCAGAGGGCCATTCAGCTATCAGAAGAAAAGTACTGTTCAGCTTCAGCCATGCTAGATAAAGTGGCGACGATCGAGACGTCCTACCGCCTCGAATGAACTGAATCCCTTTTTAGGTTGCTCTGCCTTGAACAGTAGTGTACACTTCTATCTGCTTTTCGAGTCGAACAACCTTGCATTTTAGTGACCCAAAAATGTTGGCCGTTGATAGGAGACAAAAATGACTTTATTGCAATCACCAGCGCTTTCTCTTGACAGGCCTCGACATGATTGGATGAAGCGTGTGAATGTAACGTTTATCCCCGGATATATGGATGCAGTACTTGAAGAGACAGTTAATGGTATCTTACAGCATTTTAATAAGCTTGGGCACACTGTACAAGAGCAACCTGATAATAACACTGACATCTTACTTACCACGGCGCCTTATGGCGAGTCACTTAATTGGCGAAAATCGCTGCAGTTGATCGCGCGCATGCGCTATAAGCTCGAACAGAATCCTACTGTGTTCACGTTGGTACACATGACACAGCCCGAACTGGACAAAATCCTATCCTATTTCGACGAGATTCTGGTCAACGAACCCCCCGATCCAAAGGACTATGATTTTCCCGGCCTGGCTGCAGGAGCTTATCTCGTCCTATTCGAGCAGGGGAGACGAGGCGGGTCGATTTTATCTGTGGAACGCCTGCTACAGGCGCAGACAAAGAGTGTGAAGATCATGTTGATTGTCGGAGAAGATCATCCCGAGAAAGTCTATCATTTCGACCTGGTTGGCGCCTATCCGACCAGCAAGTTCATCGATCCTGATAGCTTTTACGATGACATCGTGTTACGTACCGTAACTACGGTGAGCACGCATGAGGTCACCGATCACCAAGTTGTCGGAGATCTTATCCCCTACGAAACCTGGCTCGATCTGCACACACCTGAAGCCATGCGCACCGCTGCCTTAGAATTGGGCAAAAGGAATTTCTTTACCCATACAGTCGTCATTGCCGAACTAGTCAATGTTCCGGCCATTGGAGATTCAGTGGCCAGCCAGTATAGCGAAGGCTGTTATGCAACCTGGGAACCTGAACTGGATGCTCTGATCGCCACAATTACAGGCAGTGCTCGCCCTGTAGACAAAGACAATATCACCGAAGATGAATTGGCTATTCTGTCTGGCGTACGTCCTGACGGCATTGGTGCATTTGTCCGCCAGGTACAGGGTAAACGCAACGACTCGCCCTCCTCAGAGGCTGTGGAGATGTTGGAGATGGATAAGGATCTACCTCGAATTTCGTTGGCCGCACTATGGGGAGTAGACAATGCTGTACCCGTCGTGCGCTCTAAATTGCACGGGCATCGTGGTATCGCTTCTTATAATCCCCAGCTCGTCGAATATGTCCCTCTGGATCCTCCCTATTTTCACTATCTCGTGTCTTGTGCTACCGAAGCACAGGCGCGCGCGGTCAAGAGTGCTTTCTCAAAGTCCGAGGCCCTACAGAATCCCGATGATCCTCGTATGGTGGTTTTCACCATTCTACCGGGACACGGTTTGGTGCTCGCTGAGAAATGGGTTGCGCAGAAGGAACCACTTCAGCTATTTTGGGAATACATGGATACCGACTATATAGTTATCGACAGTCATGTGCCGCAAGGCCCTATGCAATACGTTCCTGATGGTAGTGGAAAGCTCATTCTCCAAGAAGAAAGCTGAGATATATAGGCGGCGCTGAGGCTCGACTCGCTTTATTTATCGAAGACAATACAAAGGGGTGGAGCGCAATCGCGTTCCACCCCTTTACGCGTTCATCGAACATCGTTACTAGCGATTGCGTCCCTATCTTTCATGGCTCGACACCCAGTCTGAGGACGAGATTGCGGCCCCCAGTGAGATCTCACCTACCAACACCACGCCGGCAATGATCTCGGCACATTTCTTCACCTTGCCCTTACCAACACAGTCTAATATCCCCCTCTCTCTCCCATTCGACGAAATCTCGGGCATTGGTGTGTTTTAGAGACTGGCCGGTAAGTTTCTCAACAAATACGTGGCGCTCTGTGATCGCCTGGTCTGCATAATCGTCGCTGCCGCTACGTGGGATTCGCACCAGCGTCTCTTCTTCTTCAGATACCGCTCCCCCGACCTTTAACTTCAGTTTGTCAAAGGGCCTAGTGGCGAATTGAACCTCGATTTTGTGTTTGCCCAGTGGCAGAGGTTCGATAGCGCAGTGGATGTCCGGTGTGCGACGCAAGGGGAAATCCAAAGAACTCTGTGCGAGGTCATCAAGTGTCAAGACCGTACCGCCACCCAGGTCAATGGTTGCGGCCTGGAGAGGCACATCACTGTTACCGATTTTCAGGCGGTTGAGACCGGTGAGCGTGGCATCGCTAAGGCGGTTTTTGACCTAGAATCGTACACCGTCAGGCGTGTTTTTCAGGCTGCCAAAGGTGAAAAGCTGCTTAAGCAGCATGCTGGGGAGCGTAAGAGCCATGTGTCCTTTCCTCTGCTAAATGTTGATTGTTCGGGTGTGTGGGAGGATCGTAACATATGATTGAACGCTGGTTTTTCATTTTTATCTGCGAAATCTGCGTCCCATTCTTCTTTTTCCTACAGGCTGCTAGGCGTACGGATACGCGTACGGCAAACGAATGGTAAACAGACTACCCTCGCCTATGGAGCTATCTAAGGTCAACTCTCCCCCATGAGCGTGCACCAATTCTTGTGCCAATGTCAGACCAACACCCAGTCCTTGGGGGAAACGCCGCTCTCTGCTACTGCGATAGAAGGGCTCGAATACCCGT
>PIVW01001105.1 GCA_003353825.1 Chloroflexota bacterium | reverse complement strand
CAACCTGACATACAAGCCAGCCACCGATGCCGACGTCTACACTAAGGGCACCGGTACCGGCTCGGCGGTTACTGGCAATGGGGACATCATCCAGAATGTCATCGCGCCGGGCTATCTGGTGCACAAGCTTAAAGCCGATAATGGCATCGGTGGGCAGAACAGCCAAAGTTATCATTATGAGGCCATGCGGGCGCAGGTAGGCGGCGTCGGCGGGCTTGGCTTTGAGAAGATGATAGTTACCGATGATGGCACCGGCATTGTGACGCAGTCCGTCTACAGCCAGGACTATGCCAGTAATTTGCAAGGTCTTCTAACATCGACAACGACCACTGTGCCCGACGGTACGCTCATGAGCGATAAGGAAGTCACCTGGGCGGTGTCCTCCTCCTCCTCCACCACGGATGGCACGGACCTGTTATTCCGTTATGTGCCCACCAGCACAACCATCAGCCGCGATCTGAACGGGGCCTTTGTCTCGCGCATTATCGAAAAGACAACCTACGATGCCTACGGCTTTCCCACATCGTTGAGCGTGGCCACCATGAACGCTGACGGCTCGAACGCCCACCTCAAAACCACCACTAATACCTACAGCCATGATGCGTCGAACTGGATTCTCGGCCGCCTGACCGATGCCAGCGTTACCCACAGGACGGGCGAAACCAGACAGCAGCAAAGTGTGAGCGAGCAGGCGGAAGTCATAGTTCCTGTTGATGCCTTTGAGGATGATTTTGAGAGTGCCACCTCCGGCTGGGTGGATTCTGCGTCGAACTCCGTCGACTCTTCTATTGACTCTACCAACTCCTCCTTCTCCTCATTCCTGGGCCCGTTTGGAGAAACCGGGGGATATTGGCGGAGACCAGAACAGGGAATATCAAAGACATTTACGCTTTCCGGAGATGCCACACAGTTGAGCCTTGAGTTCGACCTTTACATGCTCGACGGTTCGAACCGTGAATATTTTGTCATCTACATCAACGATCAAAGAGTAGGGGCCAAGCACTTTCGCCGGTATACCGGCGACCCGAAGCACCGGTTCACGATAACCGTTCCGGTTAGCGGCAGCACGGTGAAGATCGGCTTC
>PIVW01000476.1 GCA_003353825.1 Chloroflexota bacterium | reverse complement strand
ATCATGTTACGTGATTTGAGACCCGATAAGTTCAACATTGCATTACCTCCAAAACTTTTCCCTGATTATACTACCACTACATATGGGTGCGCCACGCGAAATCCCAAAGAGCCTTAATTGTTAATGGAACTGCTCTTTATCAACGCCACAGTGGTATCAAGATTGATCTCACGGCTCAAACGCTCCATCGCTGCATCCTTCATTAACAGTTAACTAATAACCGTTCATTATTAATTATTTCCTCCACTTCGTTTGTCCCAGTCCCAGGCTTTCTGGGAGGACCTTATGCTCAATCTGGCTAAAGAACGGAGCACATGGGCATGCCAATAACTCATCTAGGACACACCCTTTTCAAACGTGTGATTCTGATTCAGGCTTGATGCTCGGAACTTGGAACTTCGAACTTCGAACTTCGAACTTCGAACTGAGGTTATGCTATACTCGGCCTACTGACCTGATACCCCTTCCAATTGAGGACGTTTTTATGGCTGTTGCACCAGAATTGCTCGATATCCTGCGTTGTCCCGTCTGCATACGTGAATCAGATAATAACGGTACGCTTGAATTGGTGAATAATGTGTGGTTGATCTGTCAGACATGCGACCGCAAATATCCCATCCGGGATGATATACCTGTCATGCTGGTCGATGAAGGCAGCCGCTGGCAAAGCACGCCGGTGGAATCTCTACCCGAGACACCGCCTGAACCAGCGACATAGACAATGATAGGATAGCTATGATTGGGTGTTCTGGGCACGGCGGATTTCGAAGTGATCGAAATCATTGGCTAACGTCGTGTTGGGGAAGATCGCCTGTGCTTCTTCGATGATATGGCGAGGGTTGTAGCGGCGGGAGATGTGCGTGAGGAAAAGTTTGTTCACCTGGGCGCGTTGGGCAAAATGAGCGGCCTCTGTGGCTGTGAGATGTCCAAAATTATGCGCCAATTCTTTGTCTTCATCGATATAGGTGGCTTCGACCACCAGGGCTTCGACGTTTTTTACGTGCTCGATTAAATCGGGGGGTGTACGTGCCAGGTCGCCGATAAATGCAAGATGGGTACCGGATGTGGGAGGACCGAGTACCTCTTCCGGCTCGATCACCGTGCCGTCGGGCAAAGAAATCGCCTGGCCCTGCACCAGAAACTTTCGCTCTGGCCCTGGTGGTACCCCTAACGCCTCTGCTTTCTCGACCAGAAAACGCCGCTTCAGTTTTTCTTCGAACATAAACCCAAAGCAGCCAGGCCCGCGATGTTGCACAGGAAACGCCGAGAGGCTCATGTGTTCATCCTCGAAGAATATGCCAGGCTCAAGATCGTGGAAGCACAACTCCGCAGGCAATTTGCCTGGACCAAAAACGACGTTTAGCAAACGTTTGACTCTATCCAAAGCAAAGGCGCCGCCATAGATGTCGAGGGTTTCGATCATCTCCCAGCGCGCCATCGTGGATAGCATGCCACCCAAGCCCAGAATATGATCGAGATGACCATGCGTGATCAAGATCTTGTTCAACCGTTTGAAACCCAATCCTGAGCGAAGTAGTTGTCGCTGCGTGCCTTCGCCACAGTCGATCATGAAGCGATGATTGCGAAAATGCACCACGGCGCTCGACAGGCCACGATGTACTGAAGGCGCGGAGGCGGATGTACCGAGAAATGTGAGTTCGAACATAGTTTTTGGTCGCGTGGTCGTGTGGTCTTGGATTCGAGGTACGTACGGTCACTGGCAGATCGTCACCTTGTCATCGTGTCACCTTCTCACCTTCTCACTTTATCATGTGGTCGCGCGGCTGGCTGTTGGGTTGGTGTCGCCCAGTAAATAATGGCAGTACCGATAAGCAATAGGGTTAGTAGCGCACCGATTTTAACTGTTGTGCTGGCTGTCATCAAACTGACGATCCCGAAAAACGTGCAGAAGAAGGCGTAGCCCACGACGATCTGGCGCTGACTGAAGCCTTTATCGAGGAGGCGGAAGTGTAGATGGTTGCGATCTCCTTGGCCCAGAGGTTGGCCGTGCCGCCATCGCCACCACATCAACCAGGCCACATCGAGGATGGGTAGTCCCAAGACCAGCAACACGGTGGCTACGCGGGCGCCGGCTATCAGTCCTAAGGATGCGATGGTATAGCCAAGAAAGTAGGAACCGACCGAGCCCATAAAGACTTTGGCAGGTGGCCAATTGAAAAAGAGGAATCCAAGGGTGCTTCCGATCAAAACCAGAGCCAGTAATGAAACGCTGTATTGGCCTGTGCGCAGCATATGGATGGCCAGCACGATAGCGACGATCAGAGCGACGGTGGTTGCAAGTCCATCAATACCGTCAAGCCAATTGAAAGTATTGATCGATCCCACAAACCAGAGGATGGTTAGGGTCCAAATGATTGGCCAGGGGAAAACCAATGGGTTGGGACCCAAAGGCAGAGGGTTGTTAGCGCGCTCGATAAAAATGGTGAATCCGACGGCAATCAGTGCAGACACGATTTGGGCAACGTATTGGGGGCGGCTGCCGAATTCGAAGCGGTCATCGAGGAAGCCAAATCCAGAAATGAAGCTGATCCCAACCACCAATCCCAGCCACCGCCATGATTCCTGTATATCGGTACTAGCAGGGATCATGGCGCCGGGGAGAACGCGGCTTAGCAGCAGAACACCGATAAAGCTGCCATACAGGGCCAGTCCACCGATGCGCGGAATCGATCCTTCGTGCTGTCGTCTTCCGCCCGGATGGTCGATCAAACCCCACCTTCGTGCCAAACGCATGCTGATCGGCGTCAGCACCACGGCCAGAATCAGGGCGACAAATAGAGCCAGGGCGAAGGTCATGCAAATGGTGAATTGTGTATTGAGAATGAGGACAGAATAACTTGCCGAAGTGCTCCCTGAAATGGCGGAAGAGTTCTGCAAGTTATTGAATTCTAGGTACTAAGGGTTCAGACGGCCCAGCACACGTGGGAAAGCGATGGCCTCGCGCAAGTGATGAATGCCGCTGATCCAACTTACGGTGCGCTCGACACCCAGACCGAATCCGCTATGGGGCACTGAACCGAAACGGCGCAGATCGACATACCAATCATAAACGTCTTCAGGTAATTGGTGTTTTTCGATCGCCGCTACTAGCAAGTCGGGATTGCTCATACGTTCGCTGCCGCCGGTAATCTCGCCATAGCCTTCGGGAGCCAGTAGATCGGCGCAGCGGCAGACTTCGGGGCGGCCGGGCTCCGGTTCCATATAAAAAGCCTTGGTGATGGTAGGGTAGTGTGTAACAAAGACGGGGCGGTCGAACTGGCTGGCAATGTAGGTTTCTTGCGGCGCCCCAAAATCCTGCCCCCAGGTAACGGCCTGCAAGGGCTCATTGTTGGGGGGAACGGCAAAGCCCTGGGCCGCTGCTTCGTTGAGCATGTCGACAGCATCGTCGTAACTGATGCGCGGAAATGGGGGTTGTACATTTGCCAGTAGAGAGGTATCCCGCTCTAACAATTCTAATTCGGCTTCATTACGTTCCAGTGTTGTCTGTACGATGTAAGAAACGAACTGCTCTTCGATCTCCAACAATTCTTCCAGCTTGCAGAAGGCGATTTCAGGTTCGACCATCCAAAACTCTTGTAAATGGCGTCGGGTTTTCGAGTTCTCTGCGCGGAATGTTGGGCCAAAGCAGTAGACTTTGCCGAAAGCGAAAATATCGGCCTCATTGTAGAGTTGGCCGGTTTGTGCCAGGAAGGCCGGGGTACCATGATAGTCGATCTCGAAAAGAGTGGTGGTGCCCTCACCGGCGGCGGGAGTCAAGATCGGGGTATCTACGCCCATGAAGCCATTGTCATCCAACCAGTCTCGGATGGCCCGAATGACGGTGGCGCGCACGCGGGTGATCGCCCATTGCCTGTCGGAGCGCAACCAGAGATGGCGATTATCTAATAAGAACTCGGCGCCATGATCTTTTGGGGTGATGGGATAGTCATCGGCGATCTGCACGATCTCGACATCTTTCAAATCCATCTCATAGCCGCCGGGCACACCGGGCGCTCTTTCATCTGCCACGATCTCACCAGTAAGGATGATAGAGGACTCGGTTGTCAGGCTCTTTACTCGAGCGAATATCTCATCCCCTAAGTTGGGTCGGAATGCCACAGCCTGAAAAATGCCACTGCCATCACGGACGCGTAAGAAGTTGATTTTGCCTTTACCTGTACGGCGTTTAAGCCAGCCACGTACGGTTACGATTTCGCCAACATAGTCCTTGGCGTCACTTATACGGATAATTGGAGTCACAACGTTTCTCCTCAAGATTTCGGTTTCGGTAACGGTTCGCCTTAGCCTATATTTCGCACCTTTGAAATCAGAAACTTACAGCTGTCATTTGGGGCATTATTCGCTTCACAACAGGGTGACTAATGCTTCAGATAGGCTGAGAACAAGTATTCGTCAGA
>PIVW01000475.1 GCA_003353825.1 Chloroflexota bacterium | reverse complement strand
TGCTGCGCACTTCTACCACCGCTGCGACAGCTGACTCCACGGAGGGAAATGCTGCAAATACGCTAGTCATGACCGCCGGTACCGGGGTCAGTTGCAATGTTGCTTCGGTGACAATACCCAATGTGCCCTCACTGCCGATGAAGAGGTGCAGCAAGTCATAGCCGGCAGACTGTTTGATGGCATGCGAACCCACCCGAATCAATCGCCCATCGGCGAGAGCGACCTCCATCGCTAAAACATTATCCTTTGTGGCCCCGTACTTTACCGTGCGGCTGCCGGCAGCGTTGTTCCCCAACATCCCCCCAATAGCGGCATTAGCCCCAGGATCGGGGGGGAAGAACAGACCATAACGCACCAGTTTCTCATTCAGATCTTTGTAACCGATCCCCGGTTGTACCGTGATCTGAAAATCTTCTGGACGAACTTCAACGATATCAGTCATCCGTTCTGTCGAGAGTACAATGCCCCCGAACAGTGGAATTGGATTCCCCTCCCGCGATGATCCCGCCCCCCATGCTGTGACCGGGATGCGTTGTTCGTTGGCGATGCGAAGCACATTTGCGACCTGTCGGGCTGCCGTGGGCCACACGACCACCTCGCTCAAATGCGCTGGGTGGCGGGACATGTCCTGGGCGTGTAACTGGCGGTCGGCCTGGGTAGTCGAGAGATTATTTGGCGAAACAACGGCCGCAAGCTGCTCTAAGATATCATCGTTGACAGGGTAGAATGGGGACATGGTCGGTTTCACTCAAATGTGGGAGTTGTATCCTCTGCGTGGCAGCCTCGATGTTACAACAAATACAGCAGTTACTCTAACTCTTTATATTCGATCCAATCGAGATCCGCAAATAGATTACCTCCAGAATAATCTGATCCGCTGCCCTGTATTTTATCCGGTGTATCGTTTTTCGTTATTACACTGAAAACTCCGGAAAAGTCTAAAACGGCTGCTCGCACCTTCGTATACAGGGGGTTTCGCTCGTCCGCACCCGTGTAAACGGGGGCAAAAAACGGCTCAAAAAAGTTTTCCAGAGTTTTCAGTATTACAGTTGTTTATGGCTATAGAAGGTCCCGTTGGCAAAGGTTCTTCATCAAGGCCGAGATACCAAATAACCAGGGAGGCGCCTGATGGCAATAAGCGACCCGGTTTTGCGATATTCCCAGTTTATCTGATGCAATACTGACAATATCTCCGATTTTGTGCGTAAAGCTCATACCTTCTCCCCCACGATCTTGCGTCGGCGCAAAAAGCGTGCTGGTGAACAGAGCCAAGCCATCTGGATACTGGTGATTCTCACCGATGGTCTGAGCCACCAAGTCCAGGACATCCCGACTGATCATGCTCATGTGACTGACATCAAAAAGCCTGAAACCATCCTCGCCTTCTACAGTCAGTGACACTTCCATCGTTTGTATGTCATCCAAACTGAAACTGTGATCAAAGAGTCGGATAAAGGGGCCTATCGCGCAGGAGGCGTTATTGTCTTTTGCCTTGCCGAGCAGTAAGGCACTTCGCCCCTCGATATCTCTCAGATTTACATCGTTGCCCAGGGTGGCGCCCACAATCTCTGCTTGCGCATTGACCAGCAATACAACCTCGGGCTCGGGATTGTTCCACGAGGAGATCGATAGTATCCCTACCTGGTCACCGATCCCCACCGACGATAGTGGCTGAGATTTGGTGAATACTTCAGCGTAAGGTCCGATGCCAACCTCAATATACTGTGACCAGAGATTTTCCCCTTGTAGTACGGCTTTTAAGGCATCGGCTTCTTCGGAACCAGGCTGAATGCTGGTGATGTCTGCGCCAATACGCTTTGTGATCTTCTGTCGCACTGCTTCGGCCTTGCCGGCGTCGCCAGCGGCGCGTTCCTCGATGACTCGTTCCAGCATGCTGACCATGAAGGTGACGCCACATGCTTTGATAGACTGGATATCTATCGGCGATAAAAAATGGGGCAGATCGGCATTTCGTCGCTCAGTCATTGTGTTTGACATAATCTCATCGAAGCTACCCAAACGCACCAAATGGGTAGTATCGTAATCTTCACAGATAAAACCGTTGTTCAGTAGATCTCCGCAAGTTGGCGCAATTCGGCTGAGATCAAACACGCCATCTTCGGTCAGTAACACAGGGCTGGGACCGGCAATGCTGCCTGTAAGTATGGCAGGCACCCACACGCGTCCAATCAAGCTGCCGGTGAAGTTTTCTTGAGGTAAGAATTGTCGGTGCTGTGTCTGGCTGTTCATGATTTTCCTCGTCCTGGAGAAGCGAAATAGCCTGAGAATTGGGGTGTGGGAATCACGGCCACCCCAGGTTTTGCAGGAGAACAGGTTACCGGCAGGGAGTCGATTCTCCAAATACTTATCTCTCATCAAGTTGCGGGTAGCACGTTCGATCTTATCCGCAAAACCAGAGTGTCGTCCTGATCCCGGTAGGTGTTACCCGATTCCCCAGTTCATCCTGTTTTCAAACATTGCAATCACCAACAACTATTGGCGTGGTTCTTGTTCTCGCAGAAGTAGATCGTGCAGAGTGTGGTGGCGAGTGGTTTAAAGGGGTAGTGTGGTATGATTGGGATGATATGGAGACTACGTTTGAAGAGAGGCCGTGGCCGATAATCGATGATGCCCGCTGTTAATGGGCGTGGCTTATGTGAACGAGTCTGCACCTGCCATGTGCTGGTCATGGAAGGACGCAAAGCAGTTGTGGCCCGCCCCTGGTTATGCGGTTACAGTGGGCATTGTGAGATGGTTTGCCCGGAGCAGGCTATTTCGCGCCCCTTCCAGATTGTCACATGTTATTAGCAGTTGTGGATAGATCGTAAGTTGCCGGTTGCAGGTGCGTGTTCGATTTTCTGGGCGGCTACATGCGTGTCGTGATCAGTGAAGATGCGTGTGGGGTATTGTGGATAGGAACCGAACGACGATGTGTCGTGCTAGAAACCTCTGTGAGCGTTTTGTCATGTCTGGTATACTTACAACACGCACAATGCACCTATTATTACACTTTCCCTCCGAATAAACCACCCACATGTTAGCTAAACGCATTATCCCTTGTCTAGACGTCAAAGATGGACGCGTGGTCAAGGGTATCAATTTCATTGATCTACGTGACGCCGGTGATCCAGTGGAACAGGCAAGAATATATGATGCAGCCGGCGCCGATGAACTGGTTTTGCTGGATATTACGGCCACGCACGAAGGCCGGGACATCATGCTGGAGATGGTGCGCGCTGTGGCCGATAGCGTGTTCATCCCTTTTACGGTGGGGGGCGGACTGCGTTCAGCCGAAGACATGCGCGCAATGTTGCAGGCCGGCGCCGACAAGGTCAGTGTGAACTCCGCCGCCGTACGTAACCCTGGCATTATCACCGCCGGCGCCGAGCAATTCGGCAGCCAATGTGTGCTCGTCGCTATCGACGCCAAGCGCCGGCCTGATGGCGGCTGGGAAGTGTATACCTATGGCGGCCGCCGTCCCTCTGGCATCGATGCCATTGCCTGGGCCCAAGAGGCGGTCGAGCGAGGCGCCGGTGAGCTATTGATGACCAGCATGGATGGTGATGGCGCCACAGAGGGCTATGATATCGATCTGCTAAGAACAGCGTCCGACGCAGTGTCTGTGCCGGTGATTGCCAGTGGTGGCGCAGGCGCTCCCGTTCATTTTCTGGAAGCATTGACCGACGGTGGAGCCAATGCCGCCCTGGCCGCTACCCTGTTTCACTATGATCAGCTTTCTATTCCCGACCTGAAAGCCTATCTTCTATCGAAGGGTGTTGCTATCCGTCCGGTGGAGGTAGATCATGTCTGAGCAACAGCAACAAATGGTGGAGCTAGATGATTTGAGTTTTGACAATCAGGGCCTGATCCCGGCCGTCGTGCAAGATGCCGACAGTGGTGCGGTTCTCACCCTGGCCTATATGAATCAGACGTCGCTACAACAGACGCTCAGCATTGGCCAAACAGTTTTTTGGAGCCGTAGCCGCCAGGAATTGTGGCACAAGGGCGCCACCAGTGGAAACTATCAGAACGTAGTCGATATTCGCATTGATTGTGATGCCGATGCTCTTTTGCTGCGGGTGCGGCCTGTAGGCCCTGCCTGTCATACAGGCGAACACAGCTGTTTTTATCGGTCTATCAAATGAACGACATGACTCAATTTGCCAGATCCTGAGCTGCACGAATTGCAGTGCAAGGCGAACGACATATTCATAGCAGTCACCGCAAAGACGCCTTTTGGGAGTTCCAGAATTATAGTGCTGCCAAAACCTTAGTCATACCTGAACCGCGAAACGTAAAACGTGAGGAATTAGGCGTGAAATCATTACGTATCACGTATCACGTATCACGTATCACGTATCACGTATCACGTATCACGTATCACGTATCACGTATCACGTATCACGTATCACGTATCACGTAT
>PIVW01000050.1 GCA_003353825.1 Chloroflexota bacterium | reverse complement strand
GCAGCCGGCCACTGCCGGAGATCGTCAGCGAGGTTCGGGGGTTGGTCGCGCAAGGTGTGCGGGAAGTGACGCTGTTAGGGCAAATCGTGGATCGTTATGGCTACGATTGGGAAGCTGGCCCCGACCTCAGAGCGTTGCTCGAAGCAGTTCACGAGATCGAGGGGCTTTATCGCATCCGTTTTCTCACCAGCCATCCTAACTACATGACAGATGAATTGCTAAGGACAGTTGCATCCTTGTCAAAAGTCATGCCACATATCGAGGTGCCCATCCAGGCCGGCGATGATGAAGTGCTCCGGCGCATGAAGCGAGGCTATACCAGCGCCGACTATCGATCTCTTGTGCGCCGTATTCGCACCCTTGTCCCCAAAGTCGCCATTCACACCGACATAATCGTCGGTTTTCCTGGAGAGAATGAGGCGCAGTTCCAGGTAACCTACGACATCCTGGAAGAATTGAGGCTGGAAAAAGCGCACCTCGCCCGCTATAGCCCCCGCCCCGGCACGGTAAGCGTCCGCCGCATGATCGATGACGTGCCCGACGAGGAGAAAAAACGCAGGCACCGCCTGTTGGAAGCACAACACGAGCGCATCAGTGCTGAGATCAACAGGCAATGGTTGGGCGAAACCGTTGAGGTGCTCATCGAAGATAAACACAAAGGCAAGTGGCGTGCCAGAACAGCACAGAATCGCCTGGTGTTTTTCGAGGATGAACGGGATCAGCGGGGGCGACTGCTAGATGTCACAATCACCTGGACCGGCCCTTGGAGCATGCAGGCACGTCCTGCCGATCTGCCTGATCCCGAACGAGTGGCGTCAACCAATCTGGTTTTAGCGTAACAAGATAAGCTCTAAGCACGAAAGGCCCCCCAACGCGGTTGGAGGGCCTTTCGTATGTTGGTATCACAGGGTGTAGAAAACGGCTACTGGGTCGGGATCAGCACCTCTTGCCCGGGATGGATGATACTAGGGTTTTCAATACTATTCTCGATAGCGATAGATTTGACGGTAACTCCGTAGCGTAAGGCGATCTGGCCTAAGTATTCTCCTGTTTCAACGACGTGCACAGTGGCTGCTGATGTGGCCGCCTGTGATTCTGCGGAGGTGTCGCGGCTACGACTGGCGTCTTCCGCCTCGCGGGTACGACTGCTGTTGACTTCGTCATCCTCGCGGGTACGACTCGATTCAGCGTCGTCATTCCGTTTACCGATATCAGCACTATCACTGTCACGACCACGGCTGCTGTTAGAATCGTCGACGTCGTCACCACGGCTGGCTTTGGCATCGCCATCATCTTTGCCGCTGGCGCCCACATCATTCGAGTGGTCACTTGAATCTTCGTAGTGATCGTACATGCCAACGTCGGTATCACCGCAGGGTACCCACAGAGGTTGCATTACGAAGATCGTGCCGGCATCGATGAGATCGTTCATCTCGATTAAAACCGCTTCCGTTGTGCCGTACAGATCGGCGATATGGGCCAACGTATCACCACTCTTGATGAGATAGGTACATATCTGGGGTTCATACGGTTCGATATCAGGCTGCTCAACATAGGGTTCTGGAAGGGGCTCGACGACCGTAATAGAGCGGCATGGCCTCAGTTGGACATTGTCGATGTCGAAGTTGACTTCCCTCTCGATCGTCGCCCATTTCTTGAGACCTAACAGATACAGCCACCCGAAGTCAGAGGACGCCGTAAATTGCGTGCTATAACTGGAATAGGCGCCTGGAGCCGTTCGTAACGTTATTTCTGAGACTGGCACGCCCTGGAGCGTATCCAGATAAGTGACTTCGGCAATAGGGCTGACATAAGGTTCGACAACTGCTTGGCCAAACTCAAGACCCCAGTAAACCTCGTACCGATGTGGATCTTCAGCGCTGTGATCGGCAGCCTCTCGCATCATCGCTTGCAGACTCAGTTCGTAAGTCACGCCTGGCTGTAGCCACACATCCTGATAGATACCTGACCAACGGTTGGGGTGTGTCGCTTCCATGCCGTAGGTGTTGATCTCAAACAATTGGGCGTGTTCGCCTTCCGCAACAACGGGCGGCCAGCCTTCGTCGTAGTAGCCATAGTTGGCGGCGCCATTGTTATTGTAAGGACGCCAATAGGCCCCCACACCGTTCGGCTCGAAGCCTTCCTCGAAACTACCGTTCCATAGAACATTTGGGCCGTCACAAATCAGCCTACTGCTGACGACGACGCTCGCATCTGGCGCCGGTTCGGGCAGGGGAACGGGTTTGGGCTCTGATGGCCGCTCAGGCATCACTTCAGGTAGAGGATGGATCTCAACACCTGATTTATCGACAATGAAGGGTTCGGGAACAGGTGGGACTGAGGGGACAACACCCATTAGCGAAACATTATCAACATCAAAATCGACTTCACGTCTCCAATCGCCCCATTTCATGCGCCCGGAAATAAAGACTGTGAGCCAATGGCTTTGTGCAGTGACCTGCACCTTAGCGGAATAATATTCACTTGGATCGACCCGGTCCTGAATGGGACCGACATCGATTTCTTGCACGACGGCCTGCGACCAATCATCGCCACCGTCATGGCTGAATCCGACTTCCATCACGTAGCGCCAGGGGTCGCCGCCGGCATCCAAGTCATTGGCACGGATCATTCCCTGTAAAGAGAGCGTGTAAGTCTCACCGGGTATCACTTCCACCGTCTGATAGATCCCGGCCATTCGGTTTTCATCGCCGAAATCATCCTTGGTGTTGATCTCAATCAACTGGGCATGATTCCCGGATGCTACGGCTCTGTCCCAGCCTTCGTCATAAAAGCCGTAGCCCCCCCGGCCTCCGGTAGTAAAACAACCCCAACCGTTGCCCGCCATGCCACAACCCTCTTGAGCAACGAACCCTTGTTCAAATCCGCCATTGAAAAGCAACTCACCGACCTGATAACTACCAGCCAGTGTCGTAATAATGGCTACTGACAACATCACTACCAGCGCTAAAGTAAGCGCCAACAGTGCCATACGTCGTGTAGGCTTCACGATGTTCCTCCTACGCTAAAAGTGGGGGAAATAGAGAGGAATAGATTATGTGCGCCCTAACCGGGCATATAGACAACATAATATCCCTTCGATTTTATCAAAACATGCAGTAAATGTCAAGTAACCTAAAATATGCGCGAAAGTTAAATGGAAGACAAATGCCTCTAATCAGTAGAACACTTGCTCACGCGCGAGACAGTGATAGCGCGTGAGATCCAGAATTCCTGTCGTGATTAGAATATTCACAGCACTTTCTTGTTATCATCTCATCAGTCTAAATACATGCTAGTAGTGCGATCCTACGCGAAAACCTGATCTCGCGCGATAATCAGATCGAAGCGCGCTCGCTGCTAACAAATGGTTCTGCTGGCATCTGACATCATATCTCACGCTATTTGGGATCCGATTCTCGAATCGCGGGATTTAACAGTGGATCAGATCTTACTGATGACTTGGAATCGATCACGCCTGTCGTGAATCCTGAATCCGCAGCCTTTCTGTAAACTGTAGACCCGAAATTCGGGAAACCTGGGGTGATATCGACTTGATCTACAGGTTTAGCGGTCTACTGAGATCAGACTTGAGCAACAGACTCAATCCGGTTCCGGCTCGTTACATCGCGAAGTGGCCTGCTTCTAAAAAATCGGACCCTTATTGGTATTATTTCGTTCTAACTTAAGCCGGTCAAGACCATACCTGATGCTGGGCAGAACGCCTTGTTAGTAAAGACGAATCAAATATCAATTGGATACGGGTTAAGCAGGATCTGTTGGTAATAATCATGACAATAGCCCTCACAAAAGAGGACTCCCCACAAACAAGCTTGTGTGCGCCTTACTGTCCCATTAACTCGGGTTGCAGCAACACTTTCCCATACACTTTTTCGGTGAGTGCGGCAACATGATCCCATCCGTACTGCAATCGTACCTCACGTTCGGCCTGTTGCGTTCTAACATCGGCTGAATCTGTGTCTTGTAGGGTCTCAATGGTTGCAGCAGCCACTGCATCTGGCCGTTCGGGCGGCACGCAGAGCCCCGTGACACCATGTGTAACAACTTCACGGAGTCCCCCGACATCAGTCACGATGACCGGAGTCCCTGCAGCCATGGCCTCTAAAGCTACTATACCGAAGGGTTCATAACGGCTCGGGAATATCGCCAGATCAGAGACGGCAAACAGCCGATTCTTTTCTTCATCTGTGACAAATCCCAATAAGTTCACATGATCTTGTACATCAAAATCCCGTATCAATTGTTCGAGTTCCTTTCTGAAGGGACCTTTACCGGCTAGCAGCAATTTGGCTCCGGGATAGCTATCGAGAATTTTTGGCATTGCTTTGATCAGTATATCGGGCCCTTTCTCTCCTACCAGACGTCCAATAAAAAAGATCAAAGGATCATCAGCCCCCCCCCATTGCGCCCGATAGTCCATGTACTTAGCGCGCTGGCGATGCAAGTCCGCAAAGTTGTCTACATTGACGCCATTGGGGACTACGACGGTCGCTGTATCAGGTTGCAGCAGCGTGACAGTGATCTCATCTCGCATGAATTCACTACAGGCAATGATGATGTCGGCACGCTCTGCCAGATGTTTTTCAGCCTCGTGAATCCGCCTACTCAGTTCATGACTGTGCACCCTCTGATCACCAACACGACCCATTTCAGTGGCATGAATGGTTACGACTAAAGGGATCTCGTACTCCTTTCGTAGGAAATTGGCAGTGTAACCGCTCAACCAGTCGTGAGCATGTAGTAAATCGTAGCGTTTTCCAGCTTCTATGCTCTCGACTACGAAATTCTTCAATTCATCGTTCATTTGCCAGACTTGAACATCATAGTTATCGCCATCTTGTGGGCGGTGCGCATCGACGCGATAGAGGGTTCCATACCGTCCCAACGCTTCTTGTCGTGGGCTCTTCGTGTCATAGCGAGGAACCATAAGGTCCAATGCGACTGTTTCTGCAAGATATGGGGCCAGGCCGGCAACATGGCTGCCAAGGCCACCGACGCGTTGGTCCACGTACTCGGTTGCAACCATAAGAAGATGAGGCTGGTTATCGTTCATAATTCGACAAAGGTTCGCAGCAAGTCGATTGCTGCCGTCTATAGACTTGAATGGAGGGCGCCTTCACTGTGTCTAACGCTAAGAGGACGCTGCTTCGGCTAAGATTCGCCTGTAATAGACGAAGAGCCTCGTCTGTTGCCGCATAAGCAAGGTTCGCTATCGGCCGAGGCGATTCCCCTGCAACCGCCTGGTAAGACTGACCAAATCCCAATGGCAGTTCGGCGGGCATCGCTCCAGCCCATATCAAACCCTCAGCCGCAGATCCGGCCCAGGCTGAAAATGAGATTTCGGCGCCTACTGGACCGGCAGCCGACACCAAATGCGGAGATGATTGCATGAGATGGGCTAAGGACAAAGGATCACCGAGCCATATGCTCGGTTCAGACAATGGCAAGTCCCGGGCAATGGTGGTGTTCCGAACGAAAGGTGCCAGTGCACGTTGCAGGTCGGTATCGAGACCACCGTAGGGGAAAACTGAAGACGCTATGGATTCGGGCAGGGGAGAAAGACTGAGCGTTGGTAAATCATAGGTACCTAAAGCTCTGGATGCAGTAAGCGAGGTATGACTTTGAGGCGGGGCTAAGACGATGATGATGTCTGGGTCTGCGGCTAACTGTGCTGCCAATTTGGCGCTCAGTTCTGCATCGCCATTGTCATTTAAAGCAACGAGCTCCACTTGTGGTTTATTGCCAGCTTCATTCCATTCATGGATTCGAAGGCGTGCAGCGTGTAGGACACTGTATCCCAACGAACGAGAGGGGCCTTCAAAGGGTGCGATGAGACCTATCTTTAAGATCGGTGGTGTCGAAGCGCTTCCACAAGCGCTCAGGGTGCATACCAGAATTAACAATACGCTGAACAACAGTATAACACCTGAACCGCGTCGCGTGAATCCCGCCATGCTTACCCTTTCCTTACAACCAATCCCCCCCCTTGTATGCTTTGTGATCTCGGTCACGTTAATCTTGGGCCTTACTGCACGGTTCATGCAACCTTGCCGGCAGTTTATAGTAGTGATGGCACCCTGGTCTACAGGTTCACCGGTCTACAGGTTTACCGGTCTACTGGGTTCTAAATCGCTAGCCAGACATCAGTCTTAGGCAGCATCAACGCTGATAGGTCTGAATATTGATCTCGTGTTCGGAGCCGGTTGTCGCAAAAACATGTGCGCCGCCACTGCTGGCAACAAAATAACAGTAGACCGTATCGGCAGGAAAGACAACGGCCTCAACCGAGGCCAGACTGGGGCCGGCTATAGGCCCTGGTGGTAGACCTGGATAGAGGTAGGTGTTGTAGGGTGAATTGAAGGCCAAATACTCTTCCACGGTCTCGACGGTCGGCCACCAGGTATCTAATTCAGAATCGTAACCTATGGCATATTGTGCGGTCGGATCGGCTTGTAGATAACCTGCAACCTGGCCGGCACACGTATCAGTAAGACGATTGCGATAGGTCGAAGCGATCAGCGGGCGTTCGTCAGCCAGTACGGCTTCACGTTCGACAATAGAGGCCAGTGTGAGCACTTGATGCATGGTCAATCCGCCCGACGCGATCTGAGCACGCAATGTATCATCCATCCGGTTCTCTAGATTTGCAAACATACTCCGTAAGACATCCGACGCCGTGGCATTGACAGGAAGGCGATAGGTATCTGGGAACAGGTAGCCTTCGAAAGAGACGCCAGGCGGCTTATCACCCAACAGTTCGTAGTCGGGTAGGCCTAACAATGCCGTATCCCCTGTGCGCACGGCAGCGATAAACCCGGCGGCATCGATCACACCCGCATCATCAAGGATACGGGCGACTTCTTCGGCGCGTGCACCTTCTGGGATTCTTACCAGGACATCCTCACCGCGAGCGCTTTGCAAAGCTTCGGCGATCTCTGGCATGTTCATGGCGGGGGATATGCTGAATCGCCCTGCTTCCAAACGTTGGTCGATCTTGTTCAGGCGCATGTACAACCTGAACAAACTGGCGTCGCCAATCAGGTCTATATCCTGCAAACGTTCGGATACACTAAGTCCGGTTTCACCCAGTGCCACCTCAAATGGTAGTGGTTCACCTGCAGGGTCAAGAGGCGATTCCAAAGTATCACGGTTGAGATTAAGATAGAAGGTGAGGATCTGGTTTTCGAGATTATCGGGATTAAAACTGCGCCAAGGGGCGTCGATATTCCGCACCAGTCCACTGCCGGGACCCTCACGCTCGTAGGCGTCGATCTGTGAAGCTGTGTAATTGCGCGCCATGTAGATCATGGCCGCAATGGCAGCAAGGACGGTCAATGTCAAGAGAAGGCGAGGTATCGCTCGTAGGAGAGTCATGAGAATGATATGCGGATTTCGAAATGTGAATTGCTAATTGTGGCTTGCAGCTAATCTAGAACTGAACGCTGAAGTTACTTGCGCAATTGGTTCAAATAGGTTTGCAGGATGGCTGCGGCGGCGATATCGTCATTGTGCTTCGGGCCTCGTTTGCGGCCTTGCTGGGCGATAATCTGATCGGCTTCGAAGGAACTCAGGCGTTCGTCCCAGTAGATCACGGGCAGCTTGACAGTGTATTCCAGCCTGGTTGCATAGTTCCGAACACGTTTGGCCTGTGAGCCCTCGCTACCATCCATATTGTAGGGTAGTCCGACTAAAATACAATCAGCTTGGACTTCTTCGGCCCAGCGAGCGATTGCGCTAAAATCTTCGCGCTTACTGCGGCGGGTGAGGATACCAAAAGGTCTTGCCAGCCGGGCGCTATCATTGCCTGCGGCCAGGCCGATACGACGGTCGCCGATGTCCAATGCCAGCCAGGATGTCATAGTTTCTGCCATATGCCAGAGATCAGCCCTCGATGACGCGTACAGTGATGCGCGTGGGGATGTAGGGCAGACGGTTGAGCCAATTGGGTTCGAGGAAAATCTCGGGTGTTGTTGCCAGATCGAGTTCGCGCAGCAGGAGTGATTCTGCTTCTTCCAAGGGAACGCCGGCGAGCAAACTACGAACTTCCCCTGTGCGCACAGGCACGAGGGTGTCACCACTGGCAGTCAAGGTGATATCGATCGTGTCCTCAGTGAAACGTATGAAAGTCGGCTGTCCGATCTGGATGGTTTCCTCCAACAAGAAATGTCCGGAGGGGATATTCTGGCGGAGCGTACGTTCGGCTAATTGGTCGGCGCCAGCAACATCTACTGCTGTTCCTCGGGCCAGTAATTGCAATTGCAGGCCTAACTGCTCTGCCTGTTCGCCGGCAAAGCGATCATAGGTCTCGGCCAATGTAGAGGTACTGACTGTTTCCGGGGGAATGACTTCACCCTGTTGCATACTTTCAGCCAACTTACTATAGGCTTGTAATTGTAAGGATCCTTGAAGTTGTCCGCGGACGCGTTCCTTATCCGCTTGCGTAACCATCGCTACCGTTTCTACGGTGCCGCCGGCAGTTGGCGCCTGGTTGCTCACACGTAAACTCACATTTAAGGGTCCTTCAATTTCGCTGATGGTAAATGCGGGTACATTGCCATCACGCCCTGCCTCCACGGCCTCGATGGGGGCGCTTATTTGTTGGCCTACACCGGTGGGTACGGTGATCTCTTCTATGGTACGAAAACGGACATTGTTGCCGGTAGCCGTTCGCATGACGGTGCTTTGTGGTACGATGATCTCACGATTGGTTTGATTGATCAAAGTGACGACACCGGTTGCGCTGCCTAACGATGCATCATCGGCGCCGGTGGTCTGAGTATAGTCAAGCCCCTCTACACGCGCTTGCACGGCGCGGGCAGGAATGATGGCGTTCAAAAAGTCAGGGTCATCGATGCCGATTTGGGCTGCCAACTCGATTGAGCTGACCGTGCGCGACCTGGCGGGGACGACGGTGACGGTGGCTTGTGGCACCAGAAGCACCGCTAATATCCCGACCAAGACTCTTGCGGCAACGATTACGAGCAGATAGCCCAGCCAGGCCAGATACCAGTGGTCCCGACCCTGGCGCGTATACCCGGCCAGCAATGTCTTCTCCCCAGTAGACACGATCTCTGGTGCAATCAAACCTTGTCTGCCGACTTCATGCGGTGGTTGGACGATGACTGGCCGAGCAATAGTGGGGGGTGGGAGATCACCTAATGGTTTGGGATATCGCCAGCGCCCCTGTGCCTTTTGCTCCGAGGCAAAGATTGGAATGCGAGCACGGCTGGCGAATTCGCAAACATCTGCATCCTCCGTAACCAAAGCGACCTGAACCCCTCTCTGATCCGCTTCACGACGCAGCAGTTGCAAGCGGACCTCATTTGCAAAGGCATCAACATTCTCAGGCAACACAAACAGCACCTGGTCGCCTGACTCAGTCTGATTCAGAGCAGCCTTGGCAGCAGCAGGTGAAGTTGGATTGTGTAACTGGATCGTGTGAAGGGTCATGTTGCGTGTTGCGTGTTGCGTGTTGCGTGCTACTTGTCAGCCGTTGACAGTTAGCTGTTAGTTATTAGTTGTTAGTTGTTTTTCCACGGCATCGGCTGCGGCGGCCAGTGCTTCGTCAAGCTTGGTAGCATCGCGGCCACCGGCCTGGGCTATATCAGGGCGTCCGCCGCCGCCACCACCAATAATGGCGCTAAGTGTCTTGACAAGCTGTCCGGCATGGCCACCTCGTTTGACTACATCGGGCGTGGCCGCAGCGATCAACGTTGGCCGGCCATTGAGTTCGGCTCCCAATACGACGAGCCCGGAACCCAATTTGTTCCGCAGGTCATCGGCCATGGTGCGCATACCATTGCTATCACTGACCTCGACGCGCGTTGTCAGAATCTTGACGCCTTGTACCTCTTGAACTTGACCGGCTAACTGTTCGGCTTGGCGACCCAGTGCTTGCTGGCGTAGTTGATTGACTTCCCGGTTCAGGGCGTTTAGCTGCTCTTTCATGTCCGTCAGACGCTGCACGGCCGAGTCAATGGGGGCATTCAGAAGCCCGGAAACGCGATCTAATATCGCTAGGCGATCTTGAACATAGTTCTCAGCACCAAATCCTGTCAGGGCCTCGATACGACGTACGCCCGCCGCCACTGAATTCTCGCTGACAATGACAAAGGGTCCGATCTGAGAGGTGTTGCTAACATGTGTACCACCACAGAGTTCGTAGCTGAAAAAGCGATCACGTTCGCCGAGCACCACAGTGCGCACGATATCACCATATTTTTCGCCAAACAGGGCCGTGGCGCCTTCAGCCAAAGCCTGTTTTTGCGGTTTGTAGGAGATGTCTACCGCATAGTGGTTCAAGACGGCTTCATTGACATCATTTGCAATCGCAAGCAATTGCGGTTGGCTGACGGCAGCATCGTGGGTGAAATCAAATCGTAATCGATCGGGTGCAACGAGTGAACCTGCCTGGTGGACATGTTCGCCAAGATGGGTACGTAAAGCGCGATGTAATAAATGGGTGGCAGTGTGATTGCGCATGATATCCCAGCGTCTTTTTTCATCTATCCTGGCATCGACGGCAGCGCCAACATGGGCTACGCCCTCAGCGATCTGTGCATGATGAATCGTGAGACCCGACACAGGACGCTCGACGTCAGTCACCTGAGCCTGCCAATCAGCAGCCATAATGAGGCCGGTATCGCTGATCTGGCCACCCGACTCTACATAGAATGAAGTCTCGGCCAAAACCAACTCCACCTCTTCGCCCTCATCAGCTTGTTCGACTGCTACGCCCTGCTTAAGGATAGCCAGGAGTTGTGTGGAGCGGGTCAAGGGACCGTAGGGGTCGTAGATAACGCCTTGCTCAGGCACCACCCCTCGCTGTTGCAGTCTATCGAGCACATAAGCATACTGTTCGGTGCCCAACCCAAAGGTAGCATCGCTGATCTTGCCCTTGCTGACATGCTTATGAGACCGTTCGGCCGCCAAGAAACTTTGCTCGTCAACACTAAAACCACGCTCATGACAGATGTCCCTTGTCACTTCGAACGGTAAGCCGTGGGTGGCTTTGAGATCAAAAGCTACATCTCCAGCCAGCTCAGTCTTCCCAAATTCCCGGAGTGCGGCCACAGCACGGTCGAGTTCTCCCAGTGCTCGGTCAAGAGTGGTAATAAACTGCTCTTCTTCCAAGGAAACGGTTTTGCGGATCAAGGCACGGCGATCTCGTAACTCGGGGTAGGCATCCCCCATTTTTTCGATAGCCGCTTCGCAGACTTGCGCCAGGAAGGGTGCATCAAAACCAATCTTGCGACCAAACCGATAGGCGCGGCGGATGATCATGCGCAGAACATAGCCGGCCCCAGCGGGTCCTGGGCGAACACCATCGGCAACAAGGAACGCGGCTGCTCGAGCATGGTCGGCGATCACTCTGTATCCGACCGTATGCTTAGCACGTTCATCTTCGCTGTGCCCCAACAGCGCCTGAATCCGATCCATAACTGGGACGAACAGGTCTGTTTCATAGTTGATGGCCTTGTCTTGCAAGACACTAACGATGCGTTCCAAACCCATGCCCGTATCGACACCTGTCTTGGGTAGTGGCATGCGTACACCTTCGGCATCCTGGTTGAACTGCATGAAAACGAGATTCCATATCTCCAACCATCGCTCGCAGCCGTTGTCCAGAAAAACAGAGCATTCGGGTTCGCCGCAGGTGCAAGCATCCAGCCCCCAGTCGTAGTGGATCTCGCTGGTGGGGCCACAGGGTCCGACATCGCCCATCGACCAGAAGTTGGTCTCATCACCCATGCGGTAGACACGATCAGGTGAGATGCCCATGTCCTCGCTCCAAAAACCAAAGGCCTCGTCATCGTCGACGTAGACGGTATAATACAGCAGGTCGGGTGAGATATGTAAGACCTTGGTCAGGAAATCGTAACCAAATTGGACCGCTTCTTTTTTGAAGTAATCACCAAAGCTGAAATTGCCCAACATCTCGAAAAAGGTATGATGCCTGGATGACGGTCCCACATTTTCGAGGTCATTGTGCTTACCGGATACGCGCATACATTTCTGGGATGTAGTTGCCCGCTGATAAGGGCGGGATTCCAGGCCCAAAAAGACATCTTTGAACTGCACCATGCCTGCATTGGTAAGCAGCAAAGTGTCGTCGTTATAGGGTATGAGGGAAGAACTGGCGACACGTTGGTGGCTGTGCTCTTCAAAGTAATCGAGAAAGGCTTCTCGGATCTGTTCACTGGTGGTTGGGCGCATGAGACTCTGGCAGCGGAGTGGCGGGTGAAAAACGAATGGTGGTGCCTAAACAGAAGGACAACCAGGTCAGATTCCCTGGTTGCAAATCCTTATTTTACCGTTTTGTTGTGTTGGCGGTCAATGTGGGCGAGAAGTCTGAACAGGATTTGTATCTTCTCAATAACTTGGGAGAACCAGCCCGTCCACGAAGGTGGACGTTCGGCGTAGGTTCGTAGAACCCCGCCCCCAGAGCCCGAATTCATTCGGTCAGTGCCTAGGAATATTGAGAAGATACCAGGATTTTACTCATCAGTACAAAAAAGACACTGCCTCCGATTCGGATGAAAGCAGTGTCTCTTTTTGTGGCGGGGAGGGAGGGATTTGAACCCTCGAGGGACCTGTAAGCCCCTACCCGCTTAGCAGGCGGGCGCACTCAGCCAGACTATGCGACCTCCCCACACTATCCGATTGTTAGGAGAACAAGGCGGAGGGTGAGGGATTCGAACCCCCGATACCGTCTCCGGTATAGCTGTTTTCAAGACAGCCGCCTTCGTCCACTCGGCCAACCCTCCGTGAACGTACTCCTGTTTGGTGGGCAAGTGGATAATACCACTGCTGAGAATTGGATGTCAAAATAACGGAGTGGGATTGAGTTCACTGGATACTATCCGTGCGCATGTAGGGTCGTAGTACTTCCGGCACAATGATGCTGCCATCCGCCTGCTGATAGTTCTCCAACACGGCGATGACCACACGGGGTAAGGCCAATCCCGAACCATTGAGCGTATAAACATACCTGGGCCTGGCTTTGGCCTCGGGTCGATAGCGAATATTGGCGCGGCGAGCCTGGAAGTCGGTGAACATCGAACATGAACTGACTTCGAGCCACTCTTGACAACCTGGCGCCCACATCTCCAGATCGAATTTGATCGCTGCCACAAAGCTGAGGTCGCCGGTGCACATCTGCACAACACGATAAGGGATCTCGAGCATGCGACAGATATCTTCGGCATTGTCCACCAACGAATCCAACTCAGCGCGACCCTTCTCGGGCGTCGTCCACTTGACCATTTCGACTTTGTCGAACTGGTGCCCACGCTTGATACCCCTGGTATCTTTGCCAGCGCTCATTTTCTCACGCCGGAAACAGGACGAGAAGGCCACGTGCTTGAGCGGCAGTTGCTCGGCATCCAGGATCTCGTGGCGATACATGTTTGTGACCGGCACTTCTGCGGTGGGGATCAGCCAGAGGTCGTCTTCGATATCACGGTAGAGATTATCGCCAAATTTGGGAAGATTGCCGGTGCCCACAAGACAGTGCTCGCGCACCACCTGAGGCGGCAACACCTCGGTGTAGCCATGCTGTTCGATGTGAACGTCGAGCATCCAGGCGATCAAGGCGCGTTGTAACCGTGCCCCCAGCCCTTTTAGCAGATAGAAACGGCTGCCCGACAGCTTGACGCCTCGCTCGAAGTCCAAGATGCCCAGATTTTCGCCGATCTCCCAGTGTGGTTTGGGGTCAAAGTCGAAGCTGGGGATATCGCCGACCGTACGGGTGACGACGTTTTCCTCCTCATCCTTCCCAACGGGCACTTCGGGCAAGGGCAAGTTGGGGATATTGAGCATCGCCCATTCTAGAAGGTTTTCAACCTGCCTCAGCTCAGACTCCAGGGCCGCAATCTGCTTGCCAAGCTCACCCATACGGATCTTCTGGTTATCCGCTTCCTCGCGCTTTCCTTCTCGCATGAGCAAGCCGATTTGTTTGGAGCCGGTGTTGCGCTCCGCCTTGAGTGCTTCAACCTCGACCAGAATCTGCCGCCGCCGCTTATCCAGGTTGATGGCGTCCTCAATGGGAGCATCCTCGGCATTGAGGTCGATCATCGCCTGACGCACCAGATCAGGCTCGTCACGTAATAGACGGATGTCTAACATGAAATTACCTCCGGGAGGTTTTCCCTCCTTGAAAGAATATAAAAACACCCCCATCTCCCAGGACGAGGGGGCGCGCTCGCGGTGCCACCTGGATTCGCCGCCACTTTGCAGTGAACGACCTCGTCGAGACATCTCCTACGAAGGATATCCCTACCCGCTAACGGGGGCTAAACGGCCGAACTTACTGAGAGGGGACAAACGCCGTTTGGTTCGGCAACTCGGGAGTGGATTTCGTCAGACCTGCAGCATTGCCTTGCAGCAGTTGGCAACTCTCTGGAGCAGCGGGTTTCGACTACTTATCTCCGTCAACGTCTTTGCTGATATTGGCGGAAGGATAGCACACAGTACAAGAAGCTGGCAACAAGCGAACTCAGGGTTGTGCTACCAGACACATTTCTATTGTGTCACCCTGAGCGGGTCAGACACGTAACTCACACCAGTTCAGAACAACAGCGCAGGGTCTCACTTACGTGAAACGCTAGATTCTTCGCTAGAATTGCCTCATAATGAGCGAATTATCGTTAAAAACGATGCTGCTTCAATGTGAGTTGGCTTCTGGAACCCGCTCAGACCTGTCCTGAGCGAAGCCGAAGGAATGACATTGCAAAAAGTGTCCGGTAGTGCACGCAAGTCGAGCGTGCCTGTTGCGAACAGCAACAATTGAGGCTACAATCTCTATATGCTAGAATCTACTCCGCTCGTGATTGACAAAACCACTGCTTTACCTGGGCAGGTGGCCAAGCGCATGGAGTCGATATGCGCTCAAGCCATTGCCAGGCGTGCTCAGACGCACATTGCCTTCTCTGGGGGTTCGACGCCGCGTGCATTGTTCAAGCTGTTGGCAACCCCAGCGTGGCGCAATCTATTCGAATGGGCACGTATTCACATCTGGTGGGTCGATGAACGTTGTGTACCGCCAGACGACCCCGACAGCAATTATGGCGTAGCGTTTCAGTTACTTTTACGGCACCTAACCGTCAGCAACGTGCATCGCATGCATGGTGAAGATACTGACCATGCCAAGGCTGCTGCCAAATATGAGGAGGAAGTACGCGAATGTTTCCATCTGAGCAAACACGCTCGGCCACGTTTCGATCTCATCCTGCTGGGCATGGGTGACGATGGACACACGGCCTCCCTCTTTCCGGGAACAACTGCGTTAGAGGAGCAAGACAAACTGGTCACAGTGGGAGAGGCCCCTGTCAAACCCCATGCCCGGATTACTCTGACACTGCCGGTGCTCAATCGAGCGGCGAACGTCTTTTTTGTGGTCACCGGCGCAGGTAAAGGTCCTGCACTGATACAGGTATTCGATCCAGACCCAACCATGACGGCTCTGCCTGCCGCGCGCGTACACCCAGGCAACGGCCATCTCACCTGGTTGCTCGATGACACTGCGGCGCAAGCGGCTAAATTACATTGACATCACTACAAATCTTGGAATGTCACTCTCGGTTGACGATAGACGACAGACCCTTGACGATAGTAAATCTCGCTCCCAAGTAAGTTAACGCACTCCTCAGCAATCTGTAAGGAGACGGTTTGTAGTAAGCGCTTTAGCGCTTTTGTGCGCCTGTCACGGCAATGAATCGCCTACTACAGACCGACAGCCACTTGCGCCACGATGAACCAGGACTTGATCCGAAATCAATAATCAACACACGGCAGTAAACACACGGCCGCTTCCATTCCGCACTCTCTATTCCACAATCCGACATCTGCAATTCACGATCCCAGGAACGACACCATGACCCGACTACACGATCTTTATACCGAACAAAAACAATCCATCTGGCTGGACTTCATTGGCCGCGACATCATCGATGATGGCACTATGAGTCGTCTTATAAAACAGGGCTTGCGAGGTGTTACTTCCAATCCCACTATCTTTGATAAAGCCATCAGTGGCAGTGCTCTATATGACGATACCATTGCCGAGTTGGTCGCAGCAGGCGCCGACACTTTTGGTATTTACGACGCCGTTTCTCAGAGTGATGTCGCCGCCGCTGCAGACATGTTGCGCGGCCTATATGATGCCAGTGACGGCGGTGATGGCTATGTCAGCATCGAAGTGTCGCCGGAACTGGCGTATGACACTGAAGCGACCCTCGCCGAAGCACGGCGGATCTGGGCCTCGTTGGTCAGACCCAATATCATGATCAAAGTCCCGGCCACGGCAGAAGGCAAACCTGCCATCCGCCAATTGATCGGCGACGGCATCAATGTCAACGCAACGCTTATGTTCTCGTTGCAAGACTATGATAACGTCGCTTTCGCCTATGTAGATGGACTGGAAGACCTTGTCGCCCAAAATAGAGACCCTGCGCAAGTTGCCTCGGTGGCATCCTTCTTTGTCAGTCGCATCGATGGCGTCGTCGACGGCAGACTCAATGATCTGGGAAACACGGTGTTGCAAGGCAAGATCGCCATCGCCAATGCCAAACTTGCTTATGCGCGCTTCGAGGAGGTGTTTGCCGGACCTCGTTGGCAGGCACTGGCGGCAAAAGGCGCACGCTACCAACGCCCCCTTTGGGCGAGCACCAGCACAAAAAATCCTGATTACCTGGATGTGCTCTATGTCGACAATCTCATCGGGCCGCACACTGTCAATACTTTGCCGCAGAATACCCTGGAGGCAACGTTGGAACAC
The DNA here is from genome assembly GCA_003353825.1 of Chloroflexota bacterium. Next base: position 2,372 of record PIVW01000050.1, on the reverse strand, counting down.
ACAGTTGTCGCCTGCACCATAGATCAGGGAGTGGCAGATGCTCGGGCTCAGATCGACGCTCTAGCAGCGCTGGGTATCGACTTCACTCAGGTGACGAGCGATCTACAAAGTGCGGGAGTGAAATCATTCGCAGATTCTTTCCAGAGCCTTTTGGACACTATCGCCCAGCGTGCTGCCACCCTCTAGCCTAGTTCGTGAGACCGACCATGTCTCTTGACTCAGCCGTCAAGCCCAATCTCGACCGTATCCAAAAACCAGATCCCACCTGCATCGTTATCTTTGGTGCGTCAGGCGATCTTACCTACCGAAAGCTAGTGCCGGCCCTGCACAGTCTCTGTTGCGCCGAATTGTTGCCCGATGATTTCATTATTATCGGCGTAGCCCGCAGCGACCTCAGCAACCAGAGCTTCCGTGAGCGTATGCGCGAGGGGGTGGATAAATTCGCCCGCCTCACCGGTGAAAGATGTGGCGACTGGGATACCTTTGCGCCGCGGCTCTATTATCACCGGCTTGACTATCACGAGCCGGAGGACTACCAGGCTCTGGCAGACTACCTGGACTCGAAAGAGTCGGAGTACGGCCTACCTCACAACCTGCTGTTTTATCTTTCGACACCGCCGATCCTCTACAAAACGATTATTCAGCAACTGGGAGCGGTCGGGTTATCCCGTCCCAAGGGTGAGTTCACGCGCATCGTGGTCGAAAAGCCATTTGGCACCGACCTGGCCAGCGCTCACGAACTCAATCTTTGCGTACATAGCGCCTTCGACGAAGACCAGATCTACCGTATCGACCACTATTTAGGCAAAGAGACCGTCCAAAACATCATGGTCTTCCGCTTTGCCAACCTGATTTTCGAGCCGGTCTGGAATCGACGCTATATCGATCACGTTCAGATTTCGGTGCTCGAAACGGTCGATGTCGGTCGCAGGGGCGGCTATTTCGACCACGCCGGCGTGTTGCGAGACATGTTCCAAAATCATCTCATGCAGCTGGTGGCGCTCACTGCCATGGAACCGCCCACGGCCTGGGATGCGACATTGCTGCGCGACGAGAAGGTCAAAGTGCTACGCGCGCTGCGCCCGCCCGAAAATGGCGCCTTGCGTACCAACACTGTGCGAGCGCAATACCGCTCTCTGGACGGCAAGGGGGCGACCTATCGCAAAGAAAATGGTGTTGATCCGCATTCGGAGACGCCGACTTACACGGCCCTTGAGCTTTACATCGACAACTGGCGCTGGCAAGGCGTGCCCTTTTACCTGCGTTCAGGCAAATCGTTGAAAAAGAAGATGACAGAGGTAGTCATCCAATTCAAAGAAGTCCCGCACATGCTTTTCAACATGGGTATCGAAGCCAATGTCATACCCAATCAACTCGCATTTTGCCTGCAGCCTGACGAGGGATTTCAACTGGCCTTCCAGACCAAGCAGCCTGGCGCAGGTATGCGCACCGACTCGGTTGATATGAGCTTCAATTTCGCCACCGAATTTGGCGAAAAAGCCTTGCCGGAAGCGTATGAACGCTTGCTGCTGGATGCCTTGTTAGGGGATGCTTCGCTCTTCGCTCGCGCCGACGAGATCGAGAACTCATGGCGTATCATCGACGCCATCCAGCAGGGCTGGGACCGCGGTGATGGCCCGCCCCTGGGATTTTACAAGCCCGGCAGTTGGGGCCCGGCCGCAGCCGATGTCATGCTCAATGCAAATGGGCATCGCTGGTGTGCTAGCTGTGCTGATTGATTCAATGGATATGAATCTTGGCGTGGTTCAGAATCAGCGTCCCACATCTTTACAAATTGATGTTCTGAGGATCAAAGCTTGAAGATTAAGGCCAATCAGCAGAGGAATCTTTAATCGTTAGTCATTGATCTTTGGTTCTGTTTGCAATCGCAAACTTGGATTTGTATAGATGCAAACTCGACAAAATGAACCATGCCCGAATCTTCAATTTGCCGGCACATAACAAACCCCACAAACCTGACGGATATCCTCGCCCTGGCTACCACGCATGAGGCCCCGCTCACCACGCCATTCCAAGATCTTGGAAACTTGATCAGGAGACATGGGTATTTCACCGCCTAGTTCTACCAACGTTTTGGTGATCAGGGCTGCGTGTTCCAATTTCTCTAGTTTCAGATACGCGTCCCAGGCGCTTTTGCCTACCGTCACACTGCCGTGGCGCTGCAAAATAAGGGCATCGTAGGATTCGATCAACCCGGCAATAACCTGTGTCCCCTCAACCGACGAAGGTGTGGCGTATGCGGTGGTGGGGATCAGGCCAAACGACATCACTACTTCGGGTAAAACACAACGGGCGAGTGAAATACCGGCAATCGACAGGGCCGTAGCAATGGGTGGATGAGCGTGGACAAC
>PIVW01000049.1 GCA_003353825.1 Chloroflexota bacterium | reverse complement strand
CCTTCAAAGTTCCTCCGCCGCAGTGGCGGCCCCACAAGCAACGAGGGCGGCCATCGCTAGAGGCTTTACGCCTCATTCAACGATGGTGTCCTACTCCCAGTTGAAGTGCAGTCCTACCGGTTCTGAACCTCCCGCAGGTTTCTATTATTTCTTTGCTGGGCCCCAGAAGTCGGGGGCAGAATTCTTCATCATCATCAATGCTTCGAGCATGTAATAATCACCGAAGATCAGGTATGCGTCAGGTGCGATCCCTTTTGGCACGTGTTGTGCGCCGTGTTTGAGCAAGTCTTGTGCGGCTGGATTGTTGTCCCAGCAGTCGCGGATAAGCGCATCGAGTAAGCGTTTGGCATACGCGTTGTATTCGGCCGAATTTTCAGGATCGATCCGTGCCAGACGCAACAGTCCGCTTAGTGCCATTGAAGAGGCCGAGCTGTCACGGAAATCGGGCTGACCTTCTGGTAACCACAAATCCCAGACCGGCAGGTCACCGTCCGACATTTCTGCCATAAAGCACCGTGCCATTTTGCATGCCGTGTCGAGCAGAAACGCCTCGTCAGGCAACCATTCGGCCGCGATGGCAAATCCGCCAATACCCCACGCCTGTCCACGCGCCCAGAGCGAATCGTCGGCTGCGCCTTGATGGGTTTCGCCGCGCAATGGCTCGCCTGTGTCTTGATCGAAGAAGAAGGTGTGGAACGTGCTGCCATCCGGTCTCATCAAGTGCGTGGTCGTGGCGCGGGCGTGATCGAGCGCGGCGTGTGTGTAACGTGAGTCGCCGCTGTGTGCGCCTGCCCAGAAGAGGAATGGCAAATTCATCATCGTATCCATGATGATTTGACCGCCCTTGACCGGATCGCCGACTGCACCCCACGCTTGGATGTAGCGACCATTTGGCCGATAACGCCCCAACAACCGCTTGGCAGCCCGCATCGCCAATGCTTCGGCCACGTCATCGCCAGTCAACTGATATTGAGCGCGAGCGCTGAGCGTGAATAAAAAGCCGAGATCGTGCGTGATGTGGATATTCTCGTCAAGTCGTCGCTGGAAGCTAGGTAACAGCGAGGCCGCGTAATCGCGCAGAGCTTGATCGCCTGTTTTAGCATACGCCAACCAGACCATGCCCGGCCAAAAACCGGCGACCCAATTGTTGTTTTCGCGCAGAGCGTACTGCGTCCCTTCGCCGTGATTGGGGAATTGGTCGCCAAAGATGACGCAATTCCTTTGTACACGCTCGATGGCGGTGTTGAGTAGATTCTGGACCGAAACAGAATTGTTCATAAATGTTGTTTACTAACAGTAAAACGAGATTTTTCCCAAACCACCCGGTGATTAATCTTCGGGCTACAATGCGCTGCGCGCAACGCTTCGCGCACAGCACCCGATTCATCGGACGCCGCCCGGTAGCACGGGGAACTCATCCCCGTGCGTTTCAGACAGATAACATAACCCCGTTGCAATTCTACGCGTCGTAAGTCGTCGCTGTGATATCGCCACCTTCACCAGTCCAATTCGTGTGGAAGAACTCGCCGCGCGGTGTGTCGAGACGCTCATACGTGTGCGCCCCAAAGTAATCGCGCTGGGCTTGTAACAGACTGGCTGGCAAATGTTCACGGCGATAGCCATCGAAAAATGACAGTGCACTAGACATAGCCGGAACCGGAATGCCTAGCAAAACAGCCGTGCTGACAACACGACGCCAAGCCGCTTCGGCTTGTTGAATCTGTGCTTTGAAGAACGGATCGAGCAACAGATTGGTCAGTTCTGGATTGGCATCGTACGCTTTTTTGATGTCTTGGAGGAACGCTGCGCGAATGATGCATCCTTCACGCCACATCAACGCAATCGCGCCGTAGGCCAGTTTCCAATCGGCTTCTTCGGACATGGCTCGCATGAGCATGTAGCCCTGCGTGTACGAAACGATCTTCGATGCGTACAGTGCCTGCTCCAAGTCAGCAACCAATGCCGCTTTGTCGCCGTCGAATGCCGGTGTCGGCGATCCGAGCGCTTTCGCAGCTTCGATACGCTCATCTTTGAGTGCCGAAAGGAAGCGTGAGAACACTGCTTCGCCGATCAATGTCAGTGGAATGCCTTGATTGAGTGCGGCTGATGCCGTCCATTTGCCTGTGCCTTTTTGTCCGGCTGTGTCGAGGATATTGTCGACCATCGGCCGATTATCTTCATCTTTATACGCTAAAATCTCAGCCGTGATTTCGATCAAATAGGAGTCGAGTTTGCCCTTATTCCACTCGGCAAAAACGGCACTCATCTCGTCCGGCGTCATGCCCAATGCGTACTTCATCACGTCGTATGCTTCGGTGATCAACTGCATATCGCCGTACTCGATGCCGTTGTGCACCATTTTGACGAAGTGGCCTGCGCCTTCTTCACCGACCCAGTCACAACATGGCGTACCGTCAGATACCTTGGCTGCAATCGCCTGGAAGATCGGTTTGACATGCGGCCATGCGTCTGGTGCGCCACCGGGCATAATCGACGGTCCGAACCGTGCCCCCTCTTCGCCACCAGACACGCCCGTGCCGATAAACAAGAGGCCTTTTTCGGCTAATTCGCGCGTGCGACGTGTCGAATCGGGGAAATGCGAGTTGCCACCGTCGATGATAATGTCGCCTTCTTCGAGCAATGGTACGAGCGATTCAATCGTGGCATCGACCGGCCAGCCAGCTTTGACCATGATCATCACGCGGCGCGGGCGTTTCAGCACCGATACCAGCTCTTCGAGTGAATGTGTACCGATGACTTTTGTGCCTTGCGCTTCGTTGTCGATGAAGCGATCTACTTTGCTCGTCGTGCGGTTGAAAACGGCAACCGTGTAACCGTTGTCGTCAATGTTTAAGACCAGATTTTGACCCATCACGGCCAAACCTATTAGTCCGATGTCTGCTTTTTGCATCATTATTTACTCTTGTTTTGTAGTGAGACATCGGAAGTTTCGACAACTTCAGATGTCTGGATAATCGTTTTTACAATTGTGTCCACCGGCTGTGTAAGTGAAACAGCAATCGCTTCGTCGCTGTCCGGTGGTTCCAGCGTGTCGAATTGGCTCTGCAGCATGTTAGACTGCATGTAGTGGCCGGATCGCACTTGCATGCGTTGTAGAATCGTCTCGAAGTCGCCCTTAAGATAGACAAACCGCGCACCAGCATTACCGTCGTGCAATTGCTCACGGTATGTTTTCTTCAAAGCGGAACAGGCTAGGACGGCTGACTGATTGCGTGTCAGGTGATCGGCAATAAGGTCGCGCAATGTTGCCAGCCACGGTCTACGATCATCATCATTGAGGGGAACGCCGCTAGCCATTTTGGCCACGTTTTCGGCCGAATGGAAGTCATCCCCATCGTAAAACGGACAATTCAGCGCAGCCGCCAATGCCTTACCGACCGTCGATTTTCCACAGCCGGAAACGCCCATCACAATGTAGACTGTACTCATCGTTTCACCCGATACAGCATTTCACCAGCCTTGGGTACAAACAAAATGCCTTCATCCTCACGATCGCGCCATTCATCGAAGTCGATGGTGGCTGGATCGACGTGGCCGAGTGCGAGTTGGGCGCATTTCTCGGCCGACAAACCCGTCGCCAACGAAACGCTCGCGTTGGGATACTCAACACCATCGACAAAGCGTCCGCCCCCGCGTACGTGCGTACTGTGCGCGGTTACGCCCAGCGGAACGTCTTTGAATGTGTCCCACTGCGCGAGAAAATAGTTGAGGACATGGTAGCCGATGCCATAAATATGTTCGCCGTGGACGAAACTCACCTCGTCCAGATGAGGTGCATAAATGATTAACTCGCCACCCTGTGCCAGCGCTGGCTCCAATTTGTACATCGCCTTACCTGCCGTCCACAGCTCGTCGTACATCGGCGGCGCACACGACAGCACTTTCTGGAATGGCTTGTCGACCCAGATGATGTGCCGTTGCGATGACAATGCTGCCGCAGACCGCCATGCTGCAACCAAATCGCCGACAAAGACCCCGGCTAATTCAGCTTCATCGACCACAACAAGACCGAGCAACGTCACCGGCACATCGACGAAAGCCGCCGCCGCGTGAATCATGGCGCGCACCGGTGTTTCCGCTATGCCAATCGTGTCAACCACACCGACGAGCGCCCCCAGCCAGTGTGAGACATTAATCATCTCTGGGCCGGATATGCCGGGAAACAGATATTTGGCTCCGCCGGAGAATCCGGCAACTTCGTGCGGGAATGTTGGGGCGAGAATCAGGACGTGATCGTAGTCGTAAATGCAGCGATTGATGCGTACCAGCACGTCCCCGCCCAGCGATGGATGCCATTTGTCGCCAGCAAGTTCGCAGATTTGATCTTGTGGGATTCGGCCGATTTCGGTCAGCGTTTCGGCCGATTGCCAATCGTGATTCAGCAAGCCGACATGGCCATAAATCGAATCTCGTTCTTCCTGTGAAATGCCAACCAGATCGTGCAATTGCGCTTCCGATAGCGCTGGATGCGTTCCCAGGGCTACCATAAAATCGAGTTGCTGCGTGTCGTGCAGCGTTTCGACCAACAGGCGAAATAGAAACGGCAACGGAATCGTGCGCGTGTGATCAGGAATCAACACCAACACACGCTCGCCAGTGTGGCGACGATCTAGCGCAAGCTGTACAGTCTGACGGGTGTCAGTGTGCGACAGATATGTTTGAGAACTCGCTTGTGCCAGCATAAGTTTACACTTTATTGTCGCTATCAACTCAACTTGTATTGCTGAATCCAGCCCAGTACTTGCTCGACCGTTGCTGAAATTGCTTTGTAATCACCGGCAGCAATCCGTTCTTTGCTGATAAGCTTGGAGCCCATGCCCACGCAGGCCACGCCCGCCTGGAACCAGGCTCTGATGCTCTCCTCGGTGGCATCGACTCCGCCCGTGGGCATCAGTTTCGTCCAGGGACAAGGCCCGCGCACAGCCTTGACAAAGCCAGGGCCGCCAACAGCGCTGCCGGGGAAAATCTTGACGATCTCCACGCCAAGTTCTTCCGCCTGCGAAATCTCAGATAAACTACCGCAACCCGGTGAGAAAGGGACTTTGCGACGGTTGCAGAGTTGGCCGATTTCGGCGCTGAGCACGGGGCTCACCACGAAATCGGCGCCGCTGGCGATGTACATGGCGGCGGTGGGCGCGTCCATGACTGAGCCGACGCCGAGTATGATGTCAGGGTGGGCCTGGGCGATGTATTTGGAGAGAGCGTTGAAAACTTCGTGGGCGAAATCGCCGCGGTTGGTGAATTCGAGCACCTTCGCCCCGCCGCCTGCGCTGGCGGCGACGATCTGTTTGGCGATTTCGATGTCTGGATTATAGAAAACGGGGACAAGTCCTGTTTCGACCATTGCGTTGAGGACTGCAAGCCGAGAATGACGGGCCATGAGAGAGTTCTCCTGAGAAAATGTGAAAGCTGGGAGTCAAATCGGTGCGCTATCGTGACACACGCCCGGAGGCATCACCGCCCATCAGCTTTTGTACTTCATCGACGGTGACGAGGTTGAAATCGCCGAAGATCGAGTGCTTGAGGCAGGAAGCGGCCACGGCAAAATTGAGGGCTTGCTGCGGGTCATCGTAAGTGCGCAGACCGTAGATCAGCCCGCCCATGAAAGAATCGCCGCCGCCGACCCGATCCACAATGTGGGTGATGTCATAGTGTGGGCCGGTGGAAAACTCGCCTCCTGACCACAGCACCGCCGACCAGGTGTTGTGACTGGCTGATACAGAACCACGGAGGGTGATAGCAATTGATTTGAGTGAAGGATACTGACGGGCCATCTCTTCGCACACATAGCGATAGCTTTCGGCCTCGACCTTGCCGCCGATCACGTCGGCATCGGGCGCGCTAATGCCCAGCACCTTGTCGGCGTCTTCCTCGTTGCCGATGGCGACATCGCAGAATTTGACCAGTTCAGGCATGACTTCCTGCTGGGTTTTGCCCCATTTCCACAGGTTTTTGCGATAGTTCAGATCGCAGGAAATGGTCAAACCCATGTCCCTGGCGACCTCAAGCCCTTCCAGCAGGACATCGGCAGCGCCTGCCGACACCGCCGGGGTGATGCCCGTCCAGTGGAACCAATCCGCCCCGTCGAAGGCGGACTGCCAGTCGATCATGCCGCGCTCGAAGGTGGAGATGGCGGAATGGGCGCGGTCGTAGACCACTTTGCTGCCGCGCTGCACGGCTCCCATTTCCAGGAAATAGATGCCGACGCGCTCGCCGCCGCGCACGATCTTGTCTACCCCCACGCCATATTGGCGCAGGTAGGCGATGCAGGCGTCGCCGAGGTCGTTGGCGGGTAGGCGGGTGACGAATTCGGTGGGGAGACCGTAATTTGCCAGGGAGACGACGACGTTGGATTCGCCGCCGCCGTAGATCACATCGAACGAGCGCGCCTGACCGAATCGCTGGAATCCGGGCGGCGACAGGCGCATCATGATTTCGCCGAAGGCTACGATTTTTTTCATGAGATTTCGCTCCTTAAGGATGCAGATTGCTATTTAGCTGGGAATATCGATCCATGCCTGGTCATCGCGTATCGCGTCAACGATTTCCTGATAGATCCAGCCATGTTTGAATGTTTGATAAGTCGGGTTCGCCTGTCCGCGGATGTCGGCAACGAACTCGCGGGCCAGTTGCGTCCAATTGCGCTGGGTATCGTCTGCGATGTCGGGCAAGCTGTTTGTGATTGTATCTGGCACGTCGATCTGTTCCCAATCGCCTCGCCCTGACGAAAGGTAGAGCGGGCCCTGCGCGTACCAACCTTTGATATAAATAGCGCCATCGCGGCCATAAAAGGCGATGTGGTCGTGATCGAACCGTGGATGGAGACCGCCGTGTCGGAAGAGCGCAGAGACCGGTTGGGCGCAGGGAATGGCCGGATCAATCTGCGCCAGCACGGTGTAAGACCACTCGACGTCGGCTTCGGCCCAGATCAGGTCGGGGTCATCGGCCCGGTCGGGCGCAAAGTCCCGACGCCTACGGAAATCATGCACGCCGGACACGACAGGCGCTTTGGGCATGTCATTGCGGACTTCGCCCTTGACTTTGATCACATGTCCATCCAGCACATGGAGAACGATGGCGAGTTTGTGCGTGAAGTTGTTGTTCAAGCGCCCGCCGCCCTGATCCAGCCGGTGTGACCAGCCGAAGGGGATCAGGGGATCGAGATTGAAATGCGACACGCATTCCACCTCCAACGGCTCGCCGATTGCGCCCTGCGCCACCAACGATTTGGCGAGCAGGGCGTGGGGCTGATAGCGGTAGGAGGCGGCGAAGGCGGTTTTAACACCTGCTTCCTGCGCTTTGAGGAACATGCGGCGGGACTGCTCCGCGGTGGCGGCAAGCGGTTTATCGCAAAAGACATGGCAACCTTGTTCAAGTGCGGCCATGACCGGCTCGAAATGGGCGCCGCCGGGGGTCGCCACCGCCACGATATCGGGCTGTAACTCGGCCAACGCTTGCCGCCAATCGGTGAAGGGATGCGGGATGCCAAGATCGGCTGCCCGTTCCCACACGACATGCTCGGTGCGACCAGCCATGCCCACGATGTCTACGCCGGCGTCTCGCAACGCCAGGGCATGGCCTTGTCCGGCAAAACCGGAACCGAGGATCAACCCCCGCAGTGTTTTTTGCATCATCAGACTTCGATCAGGCGGGGTCTGCCACCAGGTCGAGAGAGCGACGCAGGTTGGGGAAGTTGCCGCCGCTCTCTTCTTTGACCGCGGCGTCGAACATCTCGGCGATTTCGGTGTGTTCTTCCGGGGTCAACACCACATCGAACGCACCCAGGCTGGACCGGAACTGGCGCAGAGAGCTAACGCCGACGATGGGAGCGGTGAGACCGGGCGTGTGGCGCACCCAGGCCGTGGCCAGTTGAGCCGGGTGCAGTCCTCGATCCGCTGCAAGCTGGTTGAAACGACGCAGGCCATCGCCAAATTTCTCCAGCCAAGCGGGGACTCGCTTGTCGCTGTAACCTCGAGAATCTTCGGGCAGAAGTTCTCCCGCGCCATATTTGCCTGCCAGGATACCCATGAGCAGAGGGCGGTAGGCGGTGATGGCGATCTTGTCTGCCACAGCCTGGGGAAGTACTTCTACTTCGATTCCCCGTTCAATCAAATTGTAGGGTACCTGATTGCAGACCAGAGGCGCCCAGCCTTCCCGCTGGGCAATGGCGTTGCAGTGGGCCAGCAGCCAGGCGGGGAAGTTGGAACAGCCCACATAGCGGGCCTTGCCGGCGGTTACCACGTCATTGAGCGCTTCCATCATCTCAACTGTCTTCATCTGCTGCCGGGGCCAGTGGATCAGATAGAGGTCCACGGCATCGACTTGCATGCGGGCCAGGCTCTCGTCGATGCTCTGGCGCACCCAGTCGGCGTCCGTGGTCTTGGTGACTTTGGTGACCACAAAGAGCTTGTCCCGCCGCCCTTTCATAATCCGGCCCAAGATCTCTTCGGTCTGGCCGCCCACGTAGGCGGCGGCAGTGTCCACGAAGTTCACCCCGGCGTCCATGGCCGTGCCCAAAATGCGGTCGGACTCGGCCTCGTCACAGCGGTCGCCGAACATCATTGTGCCCAGACAGAGTTGGGACACGCTCTCGTTGGTATTGGCAAAAGGTACGTATTGCATCATTGCTCCTTATTGTGGATTGGGGACTGGGGATCAGGTCGGTTCTATGCCTAATCCCCGATCTTTATGGTCGGGCTGGGCTGCCATCGGGCAGACGTGCCTGTGTCCACTGGATGACGTCATTTTTTGGGGGAAATCGTGCGGCCAATTCTTCGTTGATATCGATACTGAGGCCGGGACGATCGTTGGGGTACATGTAGCCGTTGCGCACTTCGGGCAGGCCGGGGAATAGCTCGTAATCCAAATCCGCGGGGCCATACCATTCCTGGATGCCGAAGTTGGGAGACCACAGATCGAGGTGTAGATTGGCCGCGTGACCTACGGGCGATACATCACTGGGGCCATGCCAGGCGGTGCGCACGCCGAACATATCGGCGAACGCTGCTATCTTCACCGCCGGGGTGATCCCGCCCATCTGACTCATGTGCATACGGATGAAGTCGATTAGACGATTGGCGATGAGTGGCTGCCACTCCAGGGAATGGTTGAACAGTTCGCCCATTGCCAGAGGCGTGGCGCACTGTTGGCGAATGCGGGCGAACCAGTCGATTTGTTCGGGCGGAAGCACGTCTTCCAGGAAAAACAGCTTGAATTGCTCGACATCTTTGGCGAACTGCATGGCGTCAATGGGGGTCAGCCGCTCGTGTACGTCGTGCAACAGCTCCACTTCTTCACCGAACTCCTCGCGTACATCTTCCAACAACTTCAGTGTGTCTCGCATGTAGCGGTGGGGATCGAAATAGGTGCCGGGGGGACTACCTTCGGGCGCTGCCAGGCTGGGGTTCATACCGCCATAACCGCCTTGGTGGACACCCATCTGCACACGCAGATAGTTGTATCCCTGTTCCTTGAAAGCGTGCATTTGGTCAACCACTTCTTCTGGTGATTCACCCGAGGCGTGCACATAGACATGGGCGCCTTCGCGGCATTTGCCGCCAAGCAACTCATAGAGAGGCATGCCGGCTAACTTGCCTTTGATATCCCACAGCGCCTGATCAATGCCGGAGATGGCGTTGTTGATCACAGGTCCATTGCGCCAATAACCGTTGACCATTGCCATTTGCCAGGTTTCTTCGATGCGAGACACGTCTCGCCCGATAACGAATGGCTTGATGTGGTTCTCGATGGCTGCATGTACGGCGTGAAAGCGTTGCTTATAGGTGGCACACCCCAGGCCATACAGGCCCGGTTCCGAAGTGATGACTTTGACGATGACGAGTTGCGAAAAGCCCGGTTGGGTTACAACCGTCTTGACATCTTGAATGGTTATTGGACTCATCAGTCCTGACCTACCAGTTCGTAGGCTTTTTGCGGTTCCATAATGAAGCGGACATTACTATCTTCGCTGCGACTAGATTGTACTGCTGTTGTGGGTCTGCCTTCCCAATCTAACTCAAACACCTCAATTTCTCCGCTCAACCATCCATCTAGCTCGGTCACTGCTGAGCGGGCGCTGCTGTTGTGGAGCGAAACCCGATTCGGACCAACTACCTCAAGGTGTACGCCCATATTCTCTAAATCGGGGACTGACGTCATGCCTTCCAGTCGAAGTGCCCATCCATTGCACTCCACAGTTGTTCCCTGTGCGAGATAAAGCGCCTGCAGGACATCGCCTTCATGGGAAGTCCAGGCCAGACGACCATCGATGGACATATCGCCGAATTGTTTCGGGCCATCATTGCGGGCGAGCATCAGCAGGTCGGTACGCCCGTTACGTTTTATTTGCAGGCCGAAGGCCTCGTCCGCTTTCAGGGCTTGACCGTCGGTGCCCAATACCGTCACCTCATTTATGTCGTCGATAGCCGACGCGCCACTATGGGGCTGGATGATGGAAAGGTACTGTGTGCTGGCAGCGACGCGGCGGGCGAACAAAACGGGAACGGTTGTGTCGGCAATCTCGTCATTTTTGTCGGTGGCGATAAGGCTGTCGGCGAAGAAATACTGGTCTCCGGCCTTGCTGAACTGGTCGAGCCGCACATGGCGATTGGGATCAACCTGCCACTCGAAGGTTTGTCGCCCGGCCTCAACCGGGCCGGCAATACGGACATTTTCCAGATACTCGTAGCCGTTACCGGTGGCTGAGGGAGTGGAAACCGGTCGGGGATCAAGACAATCGGTCGAGAGAGTTCCCAGGCTGCGCAGCACCCAATCGTAGGTGTGCTTCACTTCACTTTCCGTCTCAAAGATGTCGATCAGGTAATCATCGGTGAGCAGCAATGTGCGTGACAACCGCACGCTGGGGTAGGCTTCGCTGGTCGAGGCCATGGCCACTTGCAGCGATGGTGATCCGACAAAAGCGTGCAACGTCGGCGGCGGGCACGGTTCCTGGGAGCGGCCATTCACCACCAGCACATTATGCGCCACCGACTGTTTGAAATACTCGACATGCGACGGAACCCGGTATCTGATTGAGCCGGAATCAGGGATCAATGTCTGGTTCAGACCAGAAAATACAAGGCCCAGTTGATCGGCATGGCTGTGACCACCCTGATAACCCATAATGTTCAGCACGGCTTGCATTGCGTCATCGCCCTTGCCCGCACGCAGCACGGCCAGATTGGAACCAGCGAAGTGGCGGCTGCGCCACACCGGCATATCGACTGATGGCAACTCGCCCACACCGTAGAGTAAGGCAAGCAAATCTGTGCGGTCTGACGCATGCAACACCGGCGCGTAACGCGCATCGCCGAAGCGGCGAAGGGCAAGCTCGTAAAAGCAGGCCCTGTCCGGTTCCGTCAGGCATACCACGCGCCCGTCGTTGAATGTGGGCAGTTTCATACTGGCGTCAGCGAAATCCAGCATGAAATCAAAAAGTCCCTTGTAGGCGGGATTCTGATAAACTCCGATCCCGGCGTGATGGGCCGCTTCCATGAAAGGTAAGAGGGCATTCAGCACATAAAATTGGTAGTGCATGGAACCTTCGTACCACATGCCATCGGCAGTGATGCTTGTCTCCATCTGGAAATAGTGCCCGCTGTCAGGTTTCTCCAAAGCATACCAGATCAACTCCTTGTCATTTAGCACGAATCCAATAACACCTACGCCGGCGTTGTACCAGGTCTGATGATTGTGTCGCCCCTCGTTATTGTCCATGATGATCTCGGCAGCTGGTCGCAGGAGTTTCGTTTTGATTCGCTCCTGCTCTTCCGGTGTCAAGTCGTTATAGATCAGATCATAAACCCAGGCCAGTGGGATGACCCAGGTCGCTTCGTTGATCCCCTGCGATGTCGCGCGCCCTCCGGCGAAAGCCTCATCCCCGGTGCGCTTCGCCTTGTCGTGATATTCATACGTCAAGTATTTATCGGCATATGCCAGCAAAATCGTCTTGACTTGATCACGATAGCGGGTTTCATTGGTGAATTGATACATCAAACCCATGTCACGCGCCGCTTCGGACAAAGCATAGTGTTCGACAGTGATGAGATGTTCGGCGGGATCAGCGGCATGATAGAAGCCGCCGCCGGTGTCGGGCACACTGATGGTTCTAGCCGCCCATTCGTCGGTATTGGCCTTCAAAGACGCATAGGCCTGGCGGGCCCAGGCATAGCGATTTACTTTTAGTTTGATTTCTTCAATTTCTGCTCTGTTTAGCAATAAATTCGGATGTATAGTAATGGGCACGAAAAACTCGCTTTCTATCCAACTTGTAGAATCTGCCGGGAAAACAAGGTGGATTCCAGGTCTGGTCGCAGCAGGCGTACCAGTGTTTCAACAAAATAGTAATCACCGTAAATCAGGGGGTGATCCATCCAGTTATGTGGCACGGAGCGGGCTCCTTCGAGCAAAATGGCGGGAACGGCCGTTTCCCTGGTTGAGTAGTTCTGCCATAAAGAGATCGTCATTGCTTCCGCTTCAGCACGCCACCGCTTTGCTAATGTTGCATCCGTTTCACCGGCTGCCAACTCAAGCAGACCGGCTGCAATCACCGCTGCCGCTGACGAATCACGGTAGGTGTTTGGGATATCCAAACTGTTGTAATCCCAAAACGGCACCTTATCCTCCGGCGCATTGGCCATAGCGTATTTAGCTACCTGGCGGGCTGTGTACAGAAAAACCTCGTCACCCGTCCAACGATATGCCTCGGCAAAGCCATACAAAGCCCAACCCAGCCCGCGTGACCAACATGTGTCGTGGCTCAAACCCTGGTGCGTTTCCTGTCGTAAAAAAACGCCGGTGTCCGGATTGAAATCCGCTACCTGAGAGATGGATCCATCGGGGCGCATTAAAACGTGGCGACTGGTGCGGGCGTGTCGCGCGGCAATACGGCCGTACTGTAAGTCTCCGGTGTGTGCGCTTGCCCAAAGGAAGAAGGGCATATTCATCATCAGGTCCACATTGATGCGCCCGCGTTCATGTGGCGGCCCATCGATATGACCCCATGCTTGCACATATTCACCGCGCGGGTTGTAGCGCTGCGTAAATGTTTCTGCGGCTGTCAACGCATCGGGCAAGAAGGATTCGTCCCCTGTAATCCGATATCCGAGCACGTTGGACAAGTAGAAGATAAAGCCGAGATCATGGGTGTCGGTTGTGTCCTTTAGCCAGGCCAGTTTTTGAGTCCAGGAACGCGCCGCCGTTTCAAATTTGGGGTCTTGCGTATGGACAGCGGCCAGCCACAATAACCCTGTCCAGAAACCATCAACCCAATGGCTGGGGATACGTTCTTTTTCGGACGTTATCCAGGCGCCATTTTCCCACCGTTCTGGAAAATAGGTTACAGTTTCACTGTTTTGGGCGATGATGTTCAGACTATAATTGAGTGCTTCTTCTAATTGGTATTTCAATTGTTGTCATCCTCTTCTGCTAATCCTCGGGTAGGGACGATCATTGCCCTCGAAAGCTCCGTTAATAATCACTATGATAATGAATAATCCCTGACGCCTCCGGAATTGTGAAGGTCTCAGGTTCTTCTCCCGTCGATATGTGCCCAATCACACCATTCTTTGCGGAAATAATGCGTATAAGGTCATCGTCTATGTCGTTGACAGTGACTTCTACAATTTCCAAGCCATCCTGTGATAGATTAATCCCAAGTGCCACGCTTTTACCTGCTTCAAGTTTGGCGGTGAGTTGGGTGCTTAGCTCAAAAATCATCTTTTTAATTTCAGCACCCGTCACTTGTTTGAGTATCGCCTGCATAAAATCTGCACTCCTTATGAGAGCAATGGCGGAAGTGGCTGGTTTAAGCGCCACACTTAATGTCTCTAAACTTTTCTTACTGAAATGGGGATGATCACTTTTCGCCACGCTCCCAAAAATGCTAGTTGGCCCTCCCAGAATGCGGACCACACCACCAATCAAAAACCCGACACCAGACTTTTGGCCTTTTGTCATATCGCCTGTTTCATAATAATGAACATCGCCGTCTGCATCTTGGTGAATGAGGACTATCTCCTCATAATAGACATAGTTGAGGCTTTTGGCTTCTTTTAATATTTTCAAGGCACGTCCTCCTGACGCTTCCTCAGTAAAAGCAGCCACTAAAACTCCCACTGTTTCTTGATTCTTTTGATTCATCTGTAAACCTCCGTTATTCAGATTTTCTGTAAGATTGTCCAGAACCCATCAACCCAATGGCTGGGGATATGGTTTCTTTTTGGCCGGTATCCAGGCACCATTTTCCCGACGTTCAGGAAAACAGGTAGCGGTTGCCATGTTTTTGGCAATGATTTGTAAGCTGAAATTAAATGCTCCTTCCAATTGATGGTTCAACAGTAGAAATCCTTCTTCGCTTCAAAATTTTTAGGCAACATTCATGACAGGGCGGGGAAAAAGCTCAGCAATCAGCTCAGGACTCACCAGGCGTAATAGCGTTTCGAGGAAGTAATAATCCCCATAAATCAAGCCATGATTGGCGTTGCCAAGCCGGACGAAATGGGTCGCGTGTTTCAAGATGCAAGCCATATCATCATCTTGCGTTGCATAATTCTTCCACAGCGATTCGGTAATAGCGACAGCTTCATTTCGCCATCGTTCTGCAAACAGCGCGTCAGGTTCAGCATCAGCTAATTCCAGCAATCCTGCCGCATATACCGCCGCCGCAGATGAATCCCAATAGGGTACTTTATCTTCCGGGGCATTGGCGATGACATATTCAGCTAATCGTCGGGCGGTGTAGAGAAAAACTTCATCGCCGGTGCGCCGGTATGTTTCGGCAAAACCATAAAGCGCCCATGCCTGACCCCGTGACCAACAACTGGCATGGCTGAGTCCTTGCAGCGTTTCTGGACGCAGGTAAGCGCCGCTGTCCGGGTTGAAATCAGCGACATGCACGGTGGAATTGTCTGGCCGAATGAGGACCAAGCGGGATGTACGGGCATGCCGGGCCGCGATTCGGGCGTATTTCATATCCCCGGTCTGGTTGCTGGCCCAAAACAGGAGCGACAGGTTCATCATCAGGTCGATATTTATCTGGCCGCGCTGATGAGGCGTTCCGTGTATATTACCCCAGGCCAGCATATACTCGCCACGTGGATTCCAACGTTGGGTGAAGGTCTCGGCGGCTATCAAAGCATTTTCAAACAGGGACTCGTCTCCGGTGGCATAGGCCCCCAAAACGTTGCTCAAATAGAAGATAAAGCCCAGGTCGTGCGTGCCAGTGGTTGTCTTGAGCCAGGCCACACGTTCGGTCCATTCTCGGGCTGCGGCTTCGAATTTTGGATTTTTTGTATAAGCATAGGCCAGCCAAAGCTGGCCCACCCAAAAACCATCGACCCAATTACTGGAAAGGCGCTTCTGATTGACCAGAGTCCACGTTGGACCTTCACAACGATCGGGAAAATCTTCGAGCAAGGGAATGCTATTTTCAATTTTTTTAAGGCTGAAATTTAAAGCAGTTTGCCATATATCGCTCAAGAAAACCTCTCTAAAATAACCAAATCACTAGCCGAAACTGAACATTTACCATTTACTTTTTTGGGTAGCCTTCATCATCCAGGGAGATCGCCTTCACTGGTGACGCCGATCCCTGTCCCAGTTACCAGGCCACCGGTATCTCCTGGAACTACCCACTGCTCTTCTCCCTTGGCAATAACAGGATCACCAATCACGCCATCTTTGGCTGCGATAATACTGACGACTTCCGTGTACTTTTCCTTGCTGGCCACTTCGGTGATTGACAGACCTTCCTCTGATAAAACGAGCCCCAGAGCGACATTCTTGCCTTCATCCAGCTTGGCTACTAGTTGGGCGCTCAAATCGGTGACGACTGTACGTATCTCGGCGTCAGTGGCTTTCTTGCGCGCCGCATGTAAGAACTTAACACTAGTAGTCAAAGCAATAGCTGATGTGCCTGGTTGTAGAGCCACGCCTAACTGCTCCAGGCTTTCATCCTTGAAACCGGCATCCCCATGTGCAGCTGCACCGCCGATGACAGCGCCAGCGCCAGCAGCGGCGACGATGCCAACCGGACCGCCAAGAATGCCAATGACACCACCAATGAGGGCGCCAATACCGGCGCCTTTCCCTGAACTCATATCACCTGTTTCATGGTAGTGGACACCGCCTTCCGCATCTTGGCGAATAACTGCTACATCCTCAAACTGTACATAGTTTAATTCCTTGGCTTCCTTCAACGTCTTCAAGGTTTGCTCCCCAGCCTCCTCGTCTGGGAAAGCAGCCACCAAAATACCAACACCTGCAATTTCTTGATTTGTTTGACTCACGTGCAAATCTCCATGAACGGCATATGTATTATTTTATGTCTATAAGGAATGAGTGTCCCATCATTCAGCTCTTCCATCCCTTAAATTGAGTATTGCTTCCTTTGTCTTTTTCGAGATCACATCCAGAAGCACAAAAACTAATAGATAGAACAATCCAAATAAGATTGGCTCTCCTAGTAGTGGTACGGATTCATCAGGTAAGGAAAACAGGGATATCAAAGCGCTATTTATGGCCATGTAAATCAAGGCAACAATGAACATAATAAAGACATTCTTTATCAGTTCTACTAAATAATCGCTGATCCGTTGCGAGAATGTATCTTCGTGGGCGGGGCGTTTGGGGCCAATATTGAACATCATCCGCAGACCCGGATTGATGATGATGATGTTGAACAACCCCATGACTAATCCCAGAGAAACTACAATATCGATGATAGACTGCTGCCTGCCCAAAAATGTGCCCCAGCCAATGAAAAAGTAAACCGCGCCAGCCGCCCACCATCGTATGAAAAGGGAGACGTTTCGGTCGGTTAGATATTTCCTAAAGCGATGTTGTTTCATTATCATTTGCCTTTTCCTCAATTTGGGACGCACCCGTTTCATCAAATTCCGGTTGCTTTGGTCTTTCCCCAAGTAAGCATGGGTACCACAATCATACCGACCAAATAGATCCCCATAGAGATGCTCACTAACAGCCAGCTAGTTCTTACATCGGCCATTGTTAAAGCTCCTTGGGCTGCCACGTCTGTTTGCATGGTGCTTAAATAAACAAACCCTGCACCCATTGCCATCAAACCGGATAGTATAAAAACGATTAAGCCTGTTCGCTTTTCCAATAGGTAAGCATTGAATGCTGTTGTTAGCCCAAATATGATGAACAGGAATAGATAAATCCCAATTTCGTTGGCGAAAATTTTGGTGATCGCCTGGATATGGATTTGGGACAAAGCTAATTCACCCAATGCACTAATCAACATAATACCAACGATAAGTTTCAATACCAGATCTTTCATCATTTACCCCCTTCTTGACGAATGCGTTTCTCAGATTCAGGGTCGAAGAAATGCGCGCGATGCATATCAACGTAAAACTCAAGTGTCTTTCCAATGAATGGTGTGTAATTTTCTTTCAAGGTGGCGACATAATCGAAATCGCCGATCTTTAGATGCACCAGCGACTGATATCCAAGAAACTCACTGTTCATAACTTCAGCAGAAATAGGTTCAAAAGAGTCATTTTTCTCTGCGCTGAAATGTTCCGGCCTGATGCCCAGGATAATGCTGCTATTGGAATAGGCGCTGATGACATCCAATAGGTCTTCAGGAACACCCAGATTCATCCCAGGAGCAACAAATCTACCCTCTTCAATTTTGCCGGGAATAAAATTCATCGGTGGGCTGCCTAGGAAGCCGCCTACAAATATATTATCCGGCCAGTGATATACCTCCTCAGGTACACAAATCTGTTGAACACGTCCGTCATTCATGATTACAATACGAGTGGCCAGTGTCATTGCTTCAGTTTGGTCGTGGGTAACATAGATGAAGGTGTTGCCTAGCTGCTGATGCAATTTAGCTATTTCCCGGCGCGCTTGTACGCGTAATTTTGCATCCAGATTGCTCAATGGTTCATCCATCAAAATGATGTTTGCAAAACTCACAATAGACCGGCCCAATGCAACCCGCTGGCGCTGCCCACCAGACAGATTTTTGGGGTAACGGTTCAATTCTCTCTTCAACTCTACAATATCGGCTGCCTTCATCACTTTTTCGTGAATTACATCCGCGTCTTCATGGCGAATTGTCTGGCTAAACCCCATGTTTTGGTAAACCGACATATGCCCATAAAGCGCGTAATTTTGAAAAACCATTGTAATATCCCGATCTGCAGGCGCAACATCGTTCACGCGCTCACCAGACAAAACCATATCCCCAGAGCTTATTTCTTCAAGACCGGCTATCATGCGCAAGACGGTGCTTTTCCCACAGCCAGAAGGACCTACCAGCACGATAAACTCGCCATGCTCAACCTCAATATTGAAATCAAAGACGGCCTGAACTCCTCCAGGATATATTTTATCTATACTATTTAAGATTAATTCTGTCATGAGGATATCCTTACCTTTGCAATATGGCTAAATCAACATTGTTTTCAATAATGTAGTTCTGTCGCTCTTGAGAAAGCTTGATGCAAATTATTGACCCGACCAATGCCGATAAGCCGGTTAAGATCAACAATGCTGCCGAAATGAATCTCACAGTCCCTACGATCTCTGCGGGCATCCATAGCAATCGGGCAAACTGAAATACAGCGAAAGCGATCCCGACATAGCCCCAAACACGGGCATACATTTTCTGTCGCACGGCCATCAAAAAAGCAACCAATGACAGCCCAATATTCAGCATAATAAAAATACCTAACCAAATATCAACATTCATACTGTTTAAGTAAAGTATGGTGAAGAGTGTATTTCCGCCAATATACAGCATAATCCATAATTGGCTGCGAGAATTCTCCTGATACAATCGTTTTTCAGACTTATTCATATCAGTCTCCTAATGATTGGGTTTCCCTCTCTTAGTCTCTGAACAAACGTTAAAATCGCCACCACTGTGAAGATGGCTAAAAGCCCTATCAAAATAGATTGCAACACAAAAGCAGCATCAAAAACAAATGTTGAAGGAACGTAATCGTCCATCGTTGAGAAATCCAGGCCAAGATAGCTTTGCTTGTATTTGGGGAGTACTCTAAGGGTAGGACTGCACTTCAACTGGGAGTAGGACACCATCGTTGAATGAGGCGTAAAGCCTCTAGCGATGGCCGCCCTCGTTGCTTGTGGGGCCGCCACTGCGGCGGAGGAACTTTGAA
>PIVW01000474.1 GCA_003353825.1 Chloroflexota bacterium | reverse complement strand
ACTTCGCGTGACGATCACGAATTTCAGTCGATGATGCCCCCACACCTAGTGGCTGGTTGTGTTAAACGTCTAGATATCGTGCGAGGAAAATCCGCATCACGCGAAATCCCAGAGAACCAGACTGAAGATTAGCCAAATAACACGCCAGCCGTTCAATCCCTGATCTCCAATCTCTACTACCCAACACCAAATCCCTGTTCTTCGATCTCCCCAATGAGCCTACGCAAAGTCTTCCTCATCCAACCCGGCCGTGATGGCACTTTTCTTGGTAAAGCGACCATGGCGCCTTACACACTTATGCGTCTGGCTTCGCTGGTACCCAACGAGATCGAGGTCGAAATCATCGACGAAGATCTGCGTCTTGTGCCTTTCGACGCCATGGGACCCAACGATCTGGTGGGTATCACGGCCAAAACCTTACAGGTGGAACGAGCGCGCTGGATCAGCAAACGTGCGCAAAAGCGCGGGGCGACAGTCGTGATCGGCGGCACGCATCCCACGCTGGCGCCGGATGAAGTCGAAACCTGGGCCGATAGCATTGCCGTGGGCGAGGCCTACCGCACCTGGCCCGAGATGATTGCTGATTTCGACCAGGGCAGGCTTCGACCCAGATATGTGGATGAGGAATGGGCCAACCTGGACGATCTCAAGCCAATCACAGATCGCGTGTTAGACCAGGTCGACGAAAACAAGCATTATTGGACGCCCTACATGGAGATCACACGCGGTTGCCCACGCAGTTGCACTTTTTGCACGGCCATCCGCACCTCGGGTCGGGTGATGCGACTGAGGCCGGTGGACCAGGTGGTGGAAGAGATAGAACGGCGTCAAATCAAACGCTTTTTCCTCACCGACGACAATTTCGGTCTGGCCTTCCGCTTGAACCCCGACTATATGGAGAGTCTGTTCAAAGAATTGCGCAAACTACCTTTGCAAGGTTGGACCTGCCAGGCAGAGCAGCTGGTGGCTGATTATCCAGACTTGCTCAAACTGGCGCGCGAAGCGCACCTGGACAAGTTTTTCATCGGATTCGAAAGCGCCAATCCCAATAACCGCCGGGAATTAGGTGGCAAGGCCAAGGGAGACATCGAACGCTATCGCCAGGTGATCGGTGATGTGCAGGCCGCGGGCATCGGCGTTGTCGGCCTCTTCGTGTTTGGCTTCGATGGTGACCCTCTTGATATCTTCGAAAGCACATACCAATTCATGCGGGATAGCGGACTGGATGGCGTCAGTGCCACGATACTTACACCTTATGTAGGCACTCCCCAGCGCCAGTCATGGATCGAAGAAAATCGATTGCTCCCCAACGTGCCCTGGTCTCTCTATGATACCAATCACGTCACCTACTATCCTGCACAAATGACGCCCGAGCAATTAGCAAAAGGCTACGATTGGCTGGCTCGCAAATTGTATGGCTGGCCAAACATTGCCCAACGCGGTCTGCGTAATCTGATGCGCCAGCCGCTGCGCAATTGGCCGCGCAAGGCCTTTGCCAGTTTCAGCACTGATTATGGCTTTCGCCTGGAGTGCGCCCATCGTGATTGGGTGCCGGCCGATGATGGTATTGGGCACAGGGTGAACGGTAGTGCGCGTAGAGGAGATATCCTGAAATTGCAGGTAGATGGCGCCTAAATTGTGAACCTTTGAGCAGGTGCGTTGCGGATTGGTGAAATCCAGAATCAACGGCAGTGGCGACGAGAATGATACGCACCGGCTTGGACATCAATCGGCCAGAACGATGAAGTGCAAGTCGAGACGAGTGGCATAAAAATTGGCAAGAATGCCAAAGGGAACGGCGCTCGCACGCATCCAACGCCGCAGGTTCTCGAACTGGATTTTAGCGACATCACTGATGGCCACGGGGAAGACTATGATACGATCTTCGATGATCAAGTGCTGAAACGCCACTTTACCAATCGGTTCGCCGCGGTAATGGATGGAGATCCATTTGTTAGCATGTACAGCCAGCTCACGTGCCTGAAGCTCCCGATAGTAGGCATTGGCGTAAATGCGACGAACAAATCCGGGGCCGAGTTCGTTATGTACCTCGAACAGTGCGCCGATGATCTCGTAGGAGAGTTCCGGAAAGTGGAGATCGGGCCACACCTGGGCGGGATCAGTGGTGTCAGGTTTAGCAGCTGTGCGGCGACTGTAACTGAAGTAGATGCGTTTGAATTCCGGTTTTACGCCTCCGAAATTGCAGAGCAAGCCAACCTCTTTGCCGGTGGTTTTCAGATAGGACATCGTTTGTGCGGCATTCAGGCGGGTCAGTTCTGGCAGGGCCTTGAGTTCCACGACAACTTCATCCGCCACGAATATGTCGAGAATCTGTCTGCCGACCAGTTGCTCTTTGTACCAGATGGCGTAATCATCCTGGCGCACGCAGGGAATGCCCAGGCGAATCAAATCGCGCATCATGGCTTTTTCGTAGATGTATTCCGGGTAGGTGCGACTAAGAGCGTTGTAGACATCGTAGTAAATGCCGAGAATCTTCCCGCTGAGGTCGGCGTGGAGAAGTTGGGTGTGCATGGTTTTGGGTGGGGTTTTTGGGGCGGATTGCTGGGATGGACGGATTTGGTCGCGCCTTACGATGTGGCTTGGTTGAAATAAATGGGGTATTTGTGGGTCAATGGGGTGAGGATAACCCGATTGTCAAGCGGCGGCAAAGTGCGGTGCGGCGGGCCTATCCGCTTATCCTAGCCAATCAGCATACAACTCCCCCCGAAACGCCCGGTCCAGCATCGCTGATAACAGCGCCTCCAAGTTTACTTTGACGCTTTCATGAGGAAGAGGCATCCAATCCTGCTTTCTGCAGACGTTCGATAAGGCTGTAACGGCGAGCATAACGACGGTGAATGTCATTCAGACGCTCCTGAAAATCCTTCTGCGCATCCTGTAAGATGGCCAGATCGCGCAGATCACAAAGTTTGCTCACGGCTTCATCGTAGGGACGGGCTTGTTTGCGTTCAATCAGTTTATGAATTGCCTGCCAGATTAACTCTTTCTGCGGGGCCAGTGCCAGGAGGTGTTGGCGCCGCATAAGCTCTGCTTCTTGCTGTTTACGCTCCTTTTCTTCTTGATCCAACGCTTCCGAAATCGTCACTAATTCATCAAACGTGCGGTGACCGTGAGTCGCCACTTGTACATGAGGCGTCCCAATCAGCTCTTGTAACCGTTGCCTAAACGCTCGCGCTAGTTGAGCTTCGTTGCTCAATAAGCGCTGTAAGAAGTGATCGCATTCAGACCGTGACAATTGCGAGATGGCCGCCTGCAATTGGGTGTCGGCGACGGTTTGACCACGGGCGGGACTAGCTTCGGCGGCAGCAGCAAGCAGGTGCTCGTCGACTTCGAACAGGTTGATGAGAGCGGATAGGGCAGGTGTGCGTTGTTTGAGACCAGGCGGCACAGGCGGTTCCAGAGCATCGCCAGCCATTCCCTGGTGCTGTTCCGTCGCCAGCCAGGCGATGTAGAGTGCACGCAAATCGCCATCGAGGATATCATTGCGCAGAGAAGATACTTGCGATAGCCAACCCCCGCCTTCGATCCAGTCATAGATTTCAGCTTCGTGTAGATCCAAGTCCAAAATCAGGTAATCATCAATCGTGTCCAACTTGATCGACCGCTCGGTGAGGTAGGGTTCGAAGAGACTGGCATCGATAAGGCTTTTGGGGAAACGAAATGCCAGCCGCCGGCTGCCCCAGTTGGCCATGTACAGAAAGGCGTCGAAATAGCGGGCGAGCACATTTTTGGGATTGTGACTGAAATCGCTCCAGTTATATTCCACCGAGGCAGCGGTGGATGTGACGTGGATATGGCTGGAAAGTCTTTCTAATTCGGCCATTTCTTGAGCCGTCAATGGATGATCTACAGTTTGCCATTCGTAATACTGGTATGTGCTCATGGGTTACTCCAAGGGGGGTAAGTCTTCGGGTGGGATGAGTATGTGGATGGATCGGGCTTTGCCCGGCGTGCGTTCGATCAACCCTTTCTGCTCCAGACGTAAAACCATGTCGTGCACGCTGGGCGGTGTCGTCTTAAAGTAATGCTGCATGTCACGCTCAGCAGGTGGTTCGCCATTGACTTTCGTGTAATTGTGGATGTACGCTAAATACTGGCCTTGTTTCGGTGTGAAGGAGGGATCGGGTGCAGGCTCGTCGCGTTTTTGCAGGCTTTCGGGCGGCACGTAGCGTACAACCCTCCGCCCATCATCATCGCCTTCGATCTGTACGCGTTTAGCCGTGATCTTCAACACGGTTGCGGGGACAGGGTAGACATAGGGGCCGCCGGGGATGCGTTTCCACCAGATGACCTCGTCGCCGGGTTGGAAAGTAGGATTTGTATCAGAGGTCATACTTCACAACTCCCAGCGAAACGCCCGATCCAGTACCGACGGCAGCAGCGCATCCAACTCGGCTTGAGTCAATCTTCATCATATTCT
>PIVW01000048.1 GCA_003353825.1 Chloroflexota bacterium | reverse complement strand
GAGCATCTGAACAGAAAATCACTGCCACGTATTCCTGATGCCTGCATTTAGTAGCACATTTGACAAGCATACTATATGTAGTGTGAAGATATTCTCTCAACTAGCACCAATGGTTAATATATAACCGCTACCCTGAAAGGAATATTTGCCCAGATGTCGAAACCTTGATTACACTGACGAGTGATTGCTTTAGCGATTAGGTCGCCAAAATACTTGAGGCGACGCCTTAAATTCCAAATAACATCCCAATTTCATGACGGCGGCTTAGTTCAACAAGGGCTAATGTGGCGGCAACCTCCTCCTTTCCTTCCATGGTATGATCGTTGTCGGTAATAGACAGCTCCTCGCTGCTGCTTGGCTCCGCACCGCCACGCGAATCCCTAATTCGTTATGCGGCACAGGACAAAAGATATGGCTAAAAGTAGACGCAGAAAATCTAAAAAACCAAGACAATCATCCCAAATTAAATGGCAGTTTGATTCCGAAGTGCCATTTAATGATGTTTTCGAATACATGAAGGGGAACAAACCATTTGATTATGAAATGGCCCTAGATGATCTGATTTACGATATCAAATCAGGATATTATTTGCAATGGGAAGCAGTGATATCCCAGGAGCAGAATTTACTGCTAACCAAAGCACATAAAAAGGCGCTGAACGACCTGCTATATTTGGGAGATGAGGGAGATGATCGCATTTTATACATTGATGAGATCCCGCGTCCAAAAGAACCTTGGTATGAAATTGCCAGGAAAATCGTCTCGAATATTGTTGATGAACCATTCAGAACAGACTATGGAATGAATTCGGCAATATACGAAGGTTGGCCGATGTTGGTAGAAGCACTGGAAGAACATGGGAAATTCCTGTCGTTACCAATGGGTGTGCAAAAACCAATCGATATTTTTCCCCTTGATTTGCGTCATCTACTACGGCTTCATATGTGCTTCGACGCACTCTTTGGACTTGGTCAGGAAGATGAGTTGACCTTGGAGAATCCTGAACAACGGGAATACCGAATCGAGTGGTTTCTGAGGTGTATACAAGAACATAAGGACACCATCCAATTCTTTGATTTGTCTCTGGAGACCTTGCTGACCCGAATCATCATGCCGCCAAAGGATGGAGAAATATTTGTTCGTTTGATGACAACTGAACTGGATTTGCCTTCAACTAGAGCATTATTGGCGGAATATTTGTAACTTGAAGATATGTCGTGGCGTTTTCGGTCAAAGACAATTAGAATTCTTCACTGATGACAACTAGAAATACCCACCCTTTTCGCTGTCATCTCGACCTTTGACTGCTGTTCCGATCCTCTGGCTGGGGCCGGTAGCGAGATTCCCAGGGTCGGGGTCGGCTACGGTCGGCTGTGCGTGGCCAAGGTTGCACCTGTGTCTCTGCGTTTTTCGATTTTCATATCATGCCGCGCTAATAGTGGCTGCAGGCGACGGGCTGGCATCCGAGGGTGAGTTGCAAGATTTTTTGCTATTGGTTACGAGCAAAGAATGTTTTGGGTTGAACCCGCCCGGCTGGTTAAGCCAACGATTAGCGAGACCAAGTGACGTGACGAATCCCCGGCTCTCCGAGGCACTCCCGTACCTCACCAAAACTGAATATCTCTCCCATCTTATCTGGAATTTTATCTTTTCGACTAAACGGTGACCATCCCCAGATGACCCCATCCCCAGATGACCATCCCCAGATGACCCCATCCCCAGATGACCATCCCCACTACACCGCTCTCACTCATCTAGCCGCATCACACTAGGCTTCAAATCCAATTCGTCAATAAGTACATTCAGTTCCCCATCACTGAGAGTTCGACCTTTCCCGGCGTAAGCAGTAAGAGCCGCCTCTAACACATTGGTACCAAATGAACGTCCTTCAAAACGTGGTGTGGTGGTGATCAACCATCGTAGATTGCGCGCTTTTAGTAGCTCGATATCGGCTTCAGTGGTGGTGTTTGTGACGATGGTCTTACCACTTAGATCATCGACCATATGTTTACTACAGTAGAGGAAATCACCGCCGATGGCGTCGGCTTGGTGCCAGTATTTTTCATATTTTGGCTCGTTTTCGTGTTGTTGTTCGCCGGTCGGATAAAGCATGGAGATAGGCAGATGGCGCAGCACAGGTAAAAGTATTCGCCCGACAGTGTTCAGTTTGCCGAGACCCGTTATGGGGATGGGGATACCCAGGGCGAACATGAGATCTCCAAAGATGACCTGATCAGAGACCTCGGTAAACGCTTCGGCCATGCCATAGCGATCGACCCCCATTATCATAAACGCGTTGTTGTAGTGTGGCATGCCACCTAAGGCGGGGGCGGCTAACTCAAATACCCGTCGCTCCAATGTATGTTTGAGCCCAGCACCATTGACCACCGGCGTTCGCCTTACATCTTTCACGAGGTTATAGCCGGAACTGAGTTTGTAACTGCGCTCACCCAGGCGAATATCCAGCTCCACACCACCCATACCCAGGACATCTACTGTGCCGTCATACTCGGCGAACAGAGCCCGAGCTTTTTTCTCATCACCATCAGTACCAATGCGTTCCACCTGGATGGGTTCATCGTTGAGCATGAGGACAACCTGTTTGTCACGAACACTGCTGCCAAGGCTGATACTGACGGCTTTCTTCATTGTTTTACCTCATGGTTGAAACTGTGGCTCAACAGGATCTCATATGGTACTAGAATAACAGGTCTTGCGCGTTGCGTGTTCTTACTGGTAGGGGCCACATCAATTCCGAATGAACCGATACTGATTTGGGTCGGGTGATGAGAACATTTGTTTTGAATGCGCTAAGTGGGCTGTGGTAGACTACAGATGCGCCAAGCAAATGTTTACCACGACCCCACCACCACGATAAATGATTCGCCTATGATACCCTACAAGTTACGTCTGGAAAACTTCTTGAGTTACCGCCACGGATTAGAGCCTCTTGATTTCTCTGGTATGCACCTGGTTTGCCTGATCGGTGAGAATGGCCACGGCAAATCGGCGCTTTTGGATGCGATCACGTGGGTTTTATGGGGCAAGGCGCGTGCTAGTTCGGATGACGATCTTATGCACAGCGGTAGCAACGAGATGCAGGTGGAATATGAGTTCGGTCTGGCCGGGGATAGGTATAATGTTATTCGTAAGCGCTTTCAGAGCGGGCGCAGTAAGAAATCGGACCTGGAACTGGCGGTTTGGGATGAAGCAGGGGCTGCCTGGCAGGCGCTGACTGAACCCAGCATACGCGCCACTCAAGCACATATAAACGGGGTCTTACGCATGGATTACGAGACCTTCGTCAATTCTGCCTTTTTAAAACAAGGGGAAGCCGACGCCTTTACCAGTAAGTCGCCGGGCCAGCGTAAAGACATCCTGGCGACCATTCTCAACCTGTCTCAGTATGATGCCTACGCCGATCTCGCCAAATTGTATGCCAAGAAAGCGGAGGCTGAAGCGACAGCACTTACATTGCGTATTGAAGAACTCGACCAGGAATTGGCACGCCAACCCATGTACGAACAAGACCTGGGCGGAGCAACGCTCTCAGAGAGTCAAGTTAAGTTGACTCTCAGTGAAGCTGATCTTCAACTGGCTTCTCTTCGTCTGGAAGTGCAGGCGCTGACGAGCAAGCAAGCTGTTCTTTATGATCTGCAGAAACGCATCCAGGATGCATTGCAAGGCCACGAGGATACAGCGCAACAATTACAGATGCAGGAGGCGCGTCTGCTCGAGATCGAAAACCTGCTGGATGAACGTCAGGCTATCGAACAAGGTTACGCCACGTTGCAAAGCGCACGAGAAGAAGAGCAGTTATGGGCCAAACGCCTGCAAACAAGGCGTCCGCTAGAGCAAGAACAACGACAACTGGAACGACAACTTAACGAAGCCAAAGCTGGCTTAGAGCAAGCGCTTGCCCTGGTGCGGAAATCCCTATCTGATGCTCAAGCGCGGGTGCAGGCTCTTCCGGCATTGCAGAGAAAAGCTGTCGCTGTGCAACATGACATCGAGAGGTTGCAGAATCTGGGATCTTTGAGCCAGGAACGGCGAGAGCGATTGGTAGCGTTGCGAACCGAACGCGCACAGGTTGGTGTAGAGAGAGGCCAGGTAAAAGCAGAGGGTGACACCCTGAGAGAACGATTGGATGTACTGAAGACGGAGGAGACAAGCGATTGCCCGGTGTGCAAGCAACCATTGGGGGCTGAAGGGCACAAGCATCTTGAATCTGAATACGAAGTGCAACTGGCTTCGTTACGAGATCAATTCCGCCAGCTGCAAGCGCGCGAGAAAGACCTTGATGCGGAAGAGGCCACCGTGCGTGCCGTTCTCAAAAATGATGAACGTGAGCTGCGCGTAGTGGAGTCATTGCGCCGCCAACTGGCCGAAGTTGAGACGGCCATCAAACAGTCTGAGGAAGCGGGAGCAGCAGTCACTGAACTGCAAGCTCGCGCCGATGCGCTGGAGAATCAACTGGCGGGTGACTACCATCCCGATGTGCGCAGAGTGTTGGTAGCCTTACAAGCGGAATTGGAAACCCTTTCCTATGATGAATCCGCTCATTTGCAAGCGCGGGCGACCCTATCAGACTTGAGCGGCGTCGAACGCAAACAGCACGCCGTTGAAACTGCACTGAAGCAGGAAGAGGGGTTGCGCGAGCAGGTTGAGCGGTTGAAAGGGCGATGGCAACGGGAAGAAGAGCAGCTAGTCGATGACCGCACCCGCCTGCAGGCGCTGAACGACGAAGTGCAAGCCTTACCCTCTGTCCAAAACGATCTACAACGTCTTACGCAGGTTGCCGAGAGAGCTCGCGCCGATTGGGAAGCAGCGCGTGATCGGATGATCCGTGCCCAGCAGCAGTTGCAAGCATGCGAGGCATTGCAGACAACACGCCTGGAACAGATGGCCGAGTTGACCCATGGCAAGCAAACATCCGCTCGCTATCGCCACCTGCAGGAGGCCTTCGGCCCCAAAGGTGTGCAAGCGATGATTATCGAAGCAGCATTGCCTGAACTGGAAACCGAAGCCAATCGACTGTTGGGTCGCCTTTCCGATGGCCGCATGAATATCCGCCTTAACACCCAACGTGAACTCAAGACCGGGGGCAAGCGCGAGACCCTGGACATCATCATCTCAGATGAATTGGGATCTCGACCTTACGAACTGTACTCCGGCGGAGAAGCATTTCGAGCCGATTTGGCCTTACGTATTGCCTTGAGTCGTCTGCTGGCACGTCGTGCCGGCGCAGCTCTACAAACACTTTTCATTGATGAAGGATTTGGCACCCAAGATGCACAAGGCCGCGAGAATCTGGTCGAAGCCATCCACATGATCAAGGATGAATTCTCACTGGTTCTGGTCATCACCCACATCGATGAACTCAAAGAACAGTTTCCCGTACGTATCCAGGTGCTAAAAGAAGAGGGGCATGGGTCGCGTTATTTTATCTCGTAACAGATCATGCGGGTTCATATTTGACTTTGGATCAACGACATTTCCGAATGATCCGGACACAGCATTGTGAGGCGTTTGAACTGCTGCCGTGAAACAGCCTGTCTGTAACTCATAACTCTAATATCTTTCTGACGCATGAGGGCTTGACAATCTTGACGCACTGCGTCATAATATTTTATGATCGCACATCAAGTTCCACCTAGCGCAGGAGAAATCTAAAATGATGGCAACCGCAAAAAAAACCACCGAAAAGGCGACTGAAACCGTAAATAAGACCGCTGAGAAAACCGCCGAAATAGTTAGCAAAACCGTCGAAGAAACCAATGGCAGTGCTCGACCCGTGATTCACGCTGCGCACAGTGTGCTTTTGGCAGGTCTGGGCGTTTTCGCCTTGGGCAAAGAAGAGATCGGCTCCGCATTTGAGCAGTTGGTCGAAAAAGGTGAGATCACTGAGAATGACACGCGTGAAATGGTCAACGAGTGGCTGGAGCGAGGCAAGAAGGATATGAGCAAGGCCGAAGATAAGCTCGAAGGTGTACTCGATGAGCGCATTGAAGGTGCCCTCAATCGTATGAATATCCCCAACAAGAGCGACATCGACAGTTTAGGGCGTAAGGTTACCAATTTATCAAAAAAGGTCAACGCTCTTGATAAAAAACTGGCGGAAGAACAAAAAGCTGCATAGAACTCTACCGGCTAATCAAATGGAATGGGTGAGCATCTGGCATATGCGCCAGATGCTCTTTTGTTTGGGATCAGTTAGCTCGATTACTTGAGATACTATTTTGATATGGGTTATTAATGGCGGGTATGATAGGATGTCAGATCAATTCAAGAGATATCAGGCAAAGGCTCTGCACATATTCTATGGAACTCTACAACGCACTTTCCCAGACGATAGAACAATACAAACCCGCCGACCCGACAACCCTCTACGTATGTGGCATCACGCCCTACGACACCACACATTTGGGACACGCTTTTACCTACACAGTATTCGACATTCTTATTCGTTATTTAGAGTTTCTTGAATATCCTGTTCGCTATGTCCAAAATGTGACCGATATCGACGATGATATCCTGCGCAAAGCAAATGAAGCGGATGAGGATTGGCAAGCTCTTGGGGATCGCTGGACGCGGCACTTCATCGAAGATCTGCGTGACCTCAATATGCGCCCGCCCGACTTCTACCCCCGGGCCACCGATGTGATCTCAGGTATCGTCAGTGCGGCCGAGCGGTTATTGGATGCTGGAGTTGCGTACGTGGCCGCAGGAAATGTCTATTTTCATATCGACGCCTGGCCCGATTTTGGTAAGTTAAGTCATATCCCCCGCCATGAAATGTTGCCAATAGCCAACGAGCGTGGCAATTCTCCTGACGATCCCCATAAACAAGATCCCCTCGATTTTATACTATGGCAAGCTCAGAAACCAGGTGAACCGGCCTGGGAGAGTCCTTGGGGTCTGGGCCGACCGGGCTGGCATATCGAGTGTTCCACCATGTCAACAGACCTTCTCGGTGAGACCATCGACATTCATGGCGGTGGTGGTGACCTGGTCTTCCCCCATCATGAATGCGAGATCGCCCAGATCGAACCGGTTAGCGGCCGCACCTTTGTCAGATTCTGGATGCATGTAGCCATGGTGCATCATGAAGGCGAGAAAATGAGTAAATCGTTGGGCAATCTGGTTATGGCTCGTGATTTGCTCAAAGTTTACTCTGCCGATGCTATACGCCTTTACCTTGCCACACATCATTACCGCACTTCATGGAGTTTCGACGAAGAACGGCTGGCACATGCAGCGGTCCTGGCAGAGAACTTGCGTCGCGCTGGCGCCCTCAAGGGCGGATCTATTGCCACACCTGCGCGCCTACAGCGCCTATTCGAGAAAGCAGAAATCAACTTTATCCGTGCCATGGAAAACGATTTGAACACAGCCATCGCCGTCGGCGCTCTGGAAGATTTGGCAACTGCTTTGGAGGAAGGTGACCGTAATGGCTACGCTATCGAACAAGCGCAGGCCATGTTGCGGCGCTTCGCCGGTATCCTGGGGCTGCGATTGAATGCAGAAAAACCTGAAACACGCGTTATCGAGGGCTGGCATCAACATATCGAGCGTTTCCAGGCATAGAGGCTGAATGCGACCGCCGCAGGATGATCGTCAGTTCAGTCTCTTGCTACGGCTTACATTCTGTTGCACAATCTCTGGATGACCTGCTCCACTCACCACATTCCGGCTCTTTTGTAATTTATGTGACCCCGACTAGAAAGACGTATTCCGATTAGACACGCAACACGCAACACGCAACACGCAACACGCAATTTTCTAGGACCACATGATTGAGCCCACATTCCCCACCAGGACTAACATGTTATTAGGTATCGGTTACCTTCCACGGCATTCCGGTCCGGCCCTTTGGCGTCAGTTTGATGCCGCTGAGATCCAGGAAGATATGGCACACATCGCCGAATTGGGCTTTCAGGCAGTGCGCGTTCCCCTTTTTTGGGCAGATTTTCAACCCGGTATGGAACGGATTGCCCCGCGGGTGTTGGATCGATTCGGCCAATTTCTGCAGATAGCCGCAGACTGCGGCCTGCGTGTGAAAGCCGGATTATGGGCAGGCATGTGGGATGGCGCCTTCTGGTGGCCCGATTGGGGGATGAATCCCGCCCCGATCCCCCCACGATGGCCCCTACTTGTCAATGATCAATTTGTACGTTGGGGACGCATGCGCCATCCCTTTACCGACGAACGCATGTTGGCCGCCCGCGACATCTTGATAAAGGAATTAGTGGGCTACTTTGCGACACACCCAGCCTTATTGGGTTGGGAACCTTTGCCGGGGTTTGGTCGTCTGGCTGCCTCGTCGCAACGGCCCGCCGTGGTCGATTGGCTGGGAAGCACGACCGAAAGCCTGAAGGAGGCAGCCCACAATTGCTCATGCACCTATCTCCTGGCATTAGACGCTCTGGAAACTAATACAGCCGTCTGGCCGGACGACGTCATCGAGGCGGGCGGTGAACCTAACCTCAGTCTCGCCACCTTTGCCAGTGACCGCCGGCGCCTGCCCCTCAACCCTCGTTGGATTGCCTTCGCCCTGGACCTGACATCCACGTTGGCTCAGCAACCGGTTTCGTTGGCCCTTGCCGGCTTACCGACCGTTGCAGCGGGCGATCCTTCGGCAGCCCGTGACGGTGTTTTTTACGCCAACGAAGAGGAAGCGGCTGCCCATCTTGCTGATGTCATCGCTATCGCAAACGATCGAGGATGCCCTTCACTATGGCTTTGGCGCTGGGCTGATATTCCTGAAGAGCGTTGGGGGACACCTCCTTACAATCGGCCAAATTGGCGGCGCCATACCGGTATATTGCGGGCGGATGGCAGCGAAAAGAAACTCGTGATGGCGTTAACCGAGGCCGCACAATTGGACGCTATCCCTCGTCTCGAATACGATCCCGACGAGTATCGTTCTGATCCTCAAACACACTTTTCCCGACTATGGTACGAGTTTCAACAGGCGTCGGGGTATCAATAGCCCATAACTCAACGGCACATCATCGCATTATGACCGTCGGAATCATCGCAGCTGGGCATCCGCAAACCGCTGAAGCCGGGGCAGAAATATTACGTGCAGGAGGTAATGCTGTCGATGCAGCCGTAGCCGCTGCCTTCGCCACCTTTATGGCCGAGCCGACGTTGGTTGCGCCCGGTGGTGGCGGCTTTGCTCTGGTCTACCGGCAGCGGGAGGGGCATGCTCACCTTTACGATTTCTTCTGCAATTTTCCCGGTTTGGGGCTGGATGGTAACCAGGGGCGTGAGTCTGTCGATTTCTTGCCGGTCTCGATTAACTATGGGCCGACACATCAGATCTTCCACATCGGGCGGGGCAGTGTGGCCGTCCCCGGCGATCTCGCCGGGTTGTGCAAGATGCAGGAAGATGCCGGGAGGCTACCCCTGTCTGTCGTGCTGGAACCGGCCATCGATCTGGCTCGAAATGGTGTGTTGATGGATGATTTCGGTGCCTATGTGGGATCTCTTTTGCGTCCGATTTTCAGCAACGATTCGGATCTTGCCGAGTTATTTGGCGCCCCCGACCGCTTTTTGTCTGCCGATCATGTCTATCGTAATCCCGATCTGGCCAACACCTTGCAAGCTCTGGGTAAAGAGGGACCCGATCTCATATATCGTGGTGACATCGCCCAAGTCATCCTGGCGGATCAGCGCTTATATGGTGGATTGCTCACTGCCGAGGATTTGGCAAATTACCAGGTCATTGTGCGCGAACCTTTACACCGCTCCTATCGAGATCTTGAGTTTTATACCAATCCGCCCCCCTCACGCGGAGGGGCGCTGATCGCCTTTTCACTGGCCCTGCTCGAAGCTTATGAGCTGGGCGCACTCAATTACGGTAATCCCCGGCATTTGGGACTGCTGGCCGAAGTCATGCGCCAAACCAACTTGGCCCGCCCCTCATTCGAAAGCTCTGGTGATGTGGATATCTTTCTTGCGCCCGAGCATGTACAGATTCATAGTGATGATCTGGCACGGCGGCTGGCGCGGCCTTCCCGGCCCTTCCCTCTGGATCCGCCACCCCCGGCAATGCCAAGCAACACCACCCATATCAGCGTACTTGATGGCAACGGCAACATCGTTTCGATGACGACAACAGCCGGAGAAACCCCGGGGTTTGTGCTCAACGGCACCGGCATGATCCTGAACAATATCCTCGGCGAAGCGGATCTGCATCCAGACGGATTTCATCTGGGCGAGCCCGGCCATCGCATTGGTTCGATGATGGCGCCAACCGTCTTCATGCATGATGGCGATCCGCTGCTGGCAGTAGGGTCGGGGGGGGCTAACCGCATCCGTACCGCCATTTTGCAGGTTGTCCTCAATTTTACCGATTTTGACATGAATCTGGGCGACGCTGTAGAGGCGCCGCGCATCCATTTCGAGGCCGGAGAGCTACAATTAGAGGCCGGGATCAAACCGGCAACCTCGGGTTGGTTGAGAAGGTGGGGTTACGATATCGTACGCTGGCCTGACATGCATATGTTTTTCGGCGGAGCGCACGCGGTCGGTAAGGACGATGGGGGCCACTTCCAAGGAGCAGGTGACCCGCGGCGCTGCGGCGCTGTGGTAGAGGTAAGGTAGCAGCTGGCTGTTCGTGGTTGGCAAGCCGTTCTGTTGCGAAACCTTAAAGCCATATACGCACTGGGGTTTAACGTCAAGGATGACCTGACATGACCACAACTATGGACTTGGAAAAGGCAAACTCTTTCAAATTATTGATAAACGTTGGAAAAGGCGCAGTGGTCATGTTCAGGTCAATCCTTTTGTTGGGCTGGCAAGCTATTGCGATCTGTATGTTTGTTAAGTACCTCTGCATGAAAAAATCACAATCACCAACTTGCGAAAGTATCTTCTCAATATGTAGGGGCGCACCCTTGCGGTCGCCCGTCGCCCGTCGGGCAGGTGCAAGACCGTGCCCCTACCGCCAAATTATTGAGAAGACACTTTCGAAACACAAATCACGAAATAGCTTCCAATAATTCAATCTTTCTTTTTTCAAGTAATGATATTTTCTTTTTAGATTTTCTCAAATCTCTGTTAACTTGTGCTAACTCATTTTTTAGCTCTTTCTTTTTA
The DNA here is from genome assembly GCA_003353825.1 of Chloroflexota bacterium. Next base: position 8,190 of record PIVW01000048.1, on the reverse strand, counting down.
AGATAATCTTCGCCATATTTTTCTATGACAAGAGCCTCAATTTCCTTTCGAAATAGCCTAAAGTATGGATTACCATGTATATGGTTATTTTGGTATTGAAGTTTTCCAGCATTGATTGCTTCAATAATTTCTTCTTGGGTAATTCCGTATTCTTTTCGAGCGGACTTATCGCTAAAAGTTGCTCCCTTTTCCGTCCAGTTTAACATTATAGATACTTTCCTTCCTTTACATTTTCATATTTAATACAACCTTTGCATATACAGAATATCTGGCTGTTGAAATCTAATCCAAAAATTCTGAAAAAGCCAAATATCGCAGATAAATAACCAACATCGCTTTTTACATCGCCTGAATTAGCATTGCTATGCTGCATCTTTTTAAAAATCGACTACTTTACTCGATATCATCTCTTTAAGTTTTTCTAAAGTGAATTGAGTCCGAGATTCAGGATTTATCGTTAAGTTTTGAGAGTGACACCATTCAATTAATTCTTCAATATCAACATCAATTTTCACTACCTTAAATCCTTTTTTTTCCATCTCCTTATGTTTTGATTCCGTGATGATCACCATTTCTTCATATGACATCGAAAAGTTTTCTTTATCGATAGAAACATCTATCAATCGGTCATATTGATCATTACTGTAATATGGAATGGAACAGATTCTTATTTGTGAGTTATTCATTTTAGATCAAAAATTAGTTATTAAAGCCCAACTATTGAGGATACGAACTTCGTGTTTTCGCCCTCAGAGGATCTATATGCAGCGTCCGCATAAAGTGACTGTGCTTGCCAAACTGCGGACTTGTTCCGTGATCCTCCCAAAGAGCAATGATTGCGACACGATACACATCCAGTTCGACTAATGTCAGCGTATTATGATATCAAATCGAATAGCACAAAAGATTGTAGACAAGTATACATTCGACGGCCAGTATTGCCAAATTGCCGTGTCATATGTCATATGAAACGGAGCCTCACGGTCATTTAGAGGCAGCGGTTTCGTATGTTATTCTGTGCTAAGTCCTTAACATTGGGTCTAATAGCAAGGATTCTTACGGCCATCTTATACTAAAGGAGTAGAATGTCTGATGGCTGCAAGAGGTCTCTCTGCGCCAAGGAAGCATATGATGACAAACGAACCAACAGCTGTTGAGATCAATCAGGCACAAGAGCATTTTCGGCAGGCACACGTACAGGCGCTGCTGCAGGATTGGCGCGCCGGCATCAGCGGCCGCAATACAGATTTATTCAGCTACGAAGAAGTACGCAAAATTCTGGAAGCTCGTGAAGGTGCTACGTTTTATAAAACTCAAGATATCCCTTTAGACAAGATCGTCGGTAGCGTTGGCCGTTACCGTGACTTTACCAGTGCTTTTCTGCCCAGAAATGCAGCGCTCGCACAGCGATGGCAACGAGTTGATGCGGCCATGAGCGGTCTTGTAGGCGTGCCAGCGGTTGACCTTTACCAGGTGGGAGATGTCTATTTCGTACGCGACGGCAATCATCGTGTATCCGTCGCCCGGGCGCGTGGCGATAAGAGCATCGATGCCTATGTCACCAAAGTCGACGTTCGCTTTCCGGTCGAGGCAGATTCGGCTGAGAAACTCTCGGCGTGGTTGACCGAAGCCGGTCATCGTCTGTTTTTGAACCACACCCAATTACAAACGTACTACCCCGATGCCGACATTCGTCTCACCGAACCAGGACGCTATCGAAAACTCTATGAACAGATTGACGTTCATCGTTGGTATCTCGGCGAAGCCTTTGAGCGAGAGATACCCTATGAGGAAGCGGTTCGGAGCTGGTACGACCATGTCTACCTGCCCCTAACGGAATCGATTCGAGAGGGCGGGGTGCTCAAAGAGTTTCCAAACCGAACAGTCGCCGATCTCTTCCTGTGGATCTGCCATCATCGCGAGGAATTGAGGGAACGTTACAACCTCGATCTCAGCGAAAATGCAGCCGTCTCCACTTTCGCCAGTGTTTACAGCGATAAACGCGTGAATAAAGCTATCAAAGGCGTTCGTCTGGCTGTGGCCCGCATCGCCGCCGGTGAAGATGTGATCATCGGACTACCGAAAGATGATGATTAGGATTTAAGTCGTGCGTTTCACAAAAATCGTCTGTACAATCGGCCCTGCCAGCAGTGATCCCGAAACCTTGACCCAATTGATAGAGGCGGGCATGGATGTCGCGCGCATCAATTTCTCGCACGGTGATCATGACGGCCACGCCAGGATAATCTCACGAGTTCGTGCTATTGCCGATAAGTTGGATCGGACCGTAGCGATACTGGCTGATCTACAGGGGCCCAAATTGCGGGTAGGGCAGCTCCCCGAACAAGGCCTGAGGTTACAATCTGGTAGCGTCGTGACGCTGAGCACGCGGCCCAACCAAGAAGAGACCATTCCCTGCCAATACAAAGATCTACACAAACTGGTGCGTTCAGGGGATCGAATGTTATTGGACGATGGCTTGATGGAATTGGAAGTGGTTGAAACCGACGACGGCATGATTGCTACGCGGGTCGTCACTGGCGGACGTCTGTACTCCAACAAAGGCATCAATCTACCTCAAGCGGACTCTCGAATCCCTGCCATCACCGAGAAAGATGAACACGATCTCTCATTTGCCGTTCGCCAGCAGGTGGATTGGATTGCGCTCTCTTTTGTGCGTACAGCCCAAGAAGTCCTGGATCTGGTTGCATTGATTCGTAAGCAATCTCGTAGCGGTCTCATTCCCCAGGTGTTGGCGAAGATCGAGAAACCTGAAGCAGTCGCTAATATCGAGTCAATCGTACAGGTAGCCGATGGCATTATGGTGGCGCGCGGTGACCTTGGCATCGAACTGCCAACAGAAGATGTTCCCATGATTCAAAAAGAGATCATCGAGTTGTGTAACAAGACCGGAAAACCTGTGATCACGGCAACCCAAATGCTTGATTCGATGATTCGAAATCCACGCCCAACACGGGCAGAGGCCTCGGATGTGGCAAACGCTGTGCTCGATGGCACCGATGCCGTCATGCTCTCGGGAGAAACCGCGGTCGGCAAGTATCCTGTACGTACTGTGCAGATGATGGAACGTATCGTTACCAAGGCTGAAGCGACGCTTCCCGTTCAATCCAGTCACAATGAGATCGTCGCTGAGATCAATTTCGCAGCGCAAGCGATAGCCAACGCTGCCAGTGACCTGGCAACCAGTTTAGGGGCCGCGGCCATCATCGCTCCGACGTCATCAGGCTATACTGCACGCAAATTATCGCATAATCGTCCCGCTGTTCCCATCATCGCCGTTACTCCCAGCCCCAAGGTACGGTGTCAACTCAACCTTTTCTGGGGTGTCTACCCCCTCTTTTCCTCCCGCCGGGATACCACTGACGAGGTGATCGAAGACGCGGTACAATTGACACTTGACAAGGGGCTGATTCATGAAGGAGATCTGGTGGTTATCACCGCCGGAGCGGCAGGCAGCACGCCTGGCACAACCAATCTCATTAAACTACAATTGATAGAACATGTGTTGGCTCGGGGTCAGGGGTTGGGTGATCAAAAGGTGCGAGGGCGTATTCGCAAATTGCGGTCACCGCTGCCAGCAAACATACAAATAGATGTCGACGATATCGTGGTCGCCCAAGCCTTCGACGGCAGTTGGCAACACCTGCTTACACCTGCCTGTGGTATCATCTGCGAGGTTGGCAGTAGCCAATCGGTGGCCGTGCGCCTGGCCCAGGACTTGAAGATCCCGGCAATTGTCGCTGCGGCCAACGCATTCGAGGTTCTGCAAGATAGAGAGCTGGTCGTGCTGGATCCTATCCGCGGCCTTGTTTACCGGGGTCTCAATCTCGACGATACGCGCAACGGCGAAGGGAAGGCGACGACGCCACAGCCACGGGGAGGAGCAAATTGAATGGCATCCAACGCCTGTGGTTGCGCTTACAGGGCGGCGATTGTTATTCCTGCCACCATTGCCAAGTATTCCGCAGCAATGGTGATGGACAGGTCAGCCGCTTGCATTCATTCTGCCGAAATCCCGACTCAGTGCATGCGGGCGGCCCGATACCAGATACTCTGTGGTGCGATGATTGGCAACGAGCTGAGCATGGGCGTAAACGCAAACCCGAGGATATCGACGGAACCGGTCTAACCGCTTGATCTACCCGACCCCCGACTTTCGATCTCCGCCCTCTGACATCCGATCACTCCGGCCAATCGTAATTGAGCAAAGCATGCAATTGAGGTACACCGGTGCCTTGGGAGATACGTATGCGTTTGAGTTCGAAAATGTGGTCGCTGTCCTGATCGACACCCTGCTTGGTGGTCACGGCTCCCCAGAAATGTGCTGACCGAAAAACATCGATGACAAAAGCGTCATAAGAACCGGCCGGGTAGGAGAGAATGTGTGGGTGATAGCCGATGTTGGCCTCGATGTTCTCCTGGCTGCCCAAAGCTTGCCACACCAGGTAATCCAGGTCTTTGCCTGCCAGATTGGGGTGATTGCGGCTGTGTGAACCGATCTCCATGCCTGCCGCCGCCATTTCCGCCAACTGCTTCCAATCAGCATAGAGTTCATAGGCATCGTTCTCCGCGGCCTCAGTGGCGAAGTCGGTGATAATAAAAAACGTGGCCACCCTATCCCGTTCAAGTAAGGCCGGAAAGGCATTCAGGTAGACATCCTCATAGCCGTCGTCAAAAGTGAGGATGATAGGTTTTTCTGGTAACTCCGGCACGCCGGTTGCGAGATAGGAAATTAGGTCTTTGAGATAGATCGTCGTGTAACCCTCAGCCTGAAGATAGTCAAGGTGCTCGATGAACGTCTCCGGGGGTAGAGAATTGCCCACCCGGTACTGATGCGACCCTTCTGGCGGCACCGAAATGTAGTGGTACATCAAGATGGGGACGCTCAGGTTACGGTAAATGCCGTCGGGCGTGGGGCCTGATGTTGGAGCAGGGACAGGGGTGCTGGATGGGGATGGAGAAATGGTGGGGGTGGGAGATACGGTAGGGGAGGCTGTAGAGGTAGGAGTGTCTGTCGTAATATTGGTTGGGCTGAGATTGGCGCCCTTCGCTACAGTAACGGTCTCAATCGCAGGCAACGGGGTGGGAAAGTCGATCTGAGCACAGCCGGCCAATACCAATATCATCAGGAATATGAGTGAGCGCCCACACACAGGTCTGCCCATCACCCGCAATTTTGCAAGCACAGCCCACCAATCACTAGTAGTAACCAATGCTTAACCCTCCCTGGCCCTGACAATCGCATCCGCCATCCGCGCTACCCTGGCATTGATCAGCACATCGTGTACGCGTATGATATCAGCGCCACGCAGGATACCGATGACCGTAGTCGCTGCTGTGCCTTCTGCTCGCTGGTCGGGGGGCAGATCCATGGTGTAGCCGAGAAAGGATTTACGACTTGTCCCCAGCAGTAGCGGATACCCAAGCGCTTTGACTTCGTCCAGGCGATTGAGGAGTTCGAGATTCTGGCTGACCGTCTTGCCAAATCCGATACCAGGGTCCAGGATGATATTGCTGTCGGAGATGCCGGCTTCGTGCGCCAGATCCAGGCTTATGCCCAGCTCGCGTTTGATATCTTCGAGCATATCTCCATACTCGACCCCAACATAGTGGCCACCCATGTCCGGATCGAAGCTGGCTGCTTTGGGCGTCAGGCGGTTGTGCATGAGGATCACCGGCACATCCGCATCCGCTGCTACACCGGCAAGATCAGGATCAAGCCGAAGGCCCCAGACGTCGTTGATGAGATCGGCGCCCGCATGCAACGCTGCTTCGGCAACCCTGGCTTTGCTCGTATCAATCGAGATCGGTGTATCTGTCAGCGCTCTTAGCTCGTGTAGAATCGACAACACCCGACTCATCTCTTCCTCGACCGTTACCGGATCTGACCCCGGGCGCGTGCTCTCTCCACCAAGATCGAGGATATCGGCGCCTTCATCCAACATCTGTCGCGCTAGGGTCAAGGCCGCTGTGATAGAATCATTTTGACTAAGCAACCCATCTCCAGAAAAACTGTCGGGCGTGACATTGAGGATGCCCATAATATAGGTACGCGCGCCCCAACTGAAAGTTGTGTTACGCATCTTGAGTTTGGTGTTGAAGACTGAAGACTGAAGATTGTTTGGTGACATGAAGAATATGCGCGTCAGCACACCCGGTCTACTGGTTTCCTATCTTTCTGATACCAATCACACAAATCGCCCAATGTGCAGCTTTCACATTGGGGTTTGCGAGCTTTGCAAAGGGCGCGTCCGTGGCGAATGAAGTTGATGTGCAGCGGATAATACCATTCGGGCGCGGCGTATTCCTCCAGGACGTGCATGACGGTATCGGCATTGGCGTTAGCAGGCGCGATCCCCAGGCGTCGTGACAGCCGCTGCACGTGAGTATCGACGGCAAAGGCCGGACGATTGAAGCAGAAGAGTAGAAGGATCGAGGCGGTCTTATTGCCCACACCTTTGAACTGTGTGAGCCAGGCACGCGCCTCATTTACAGGCACATCCTCCAACCAATTCAGGTCGAAATCCCCTTGCTCGGCATATATCTGCAGCAGCGTGTTCTGAATACGGGGCCCTTTTTGGTTCGCAAGACCGCCGGAGCGAATGACCTCAATCAGTTCGTGTTGTGGCGCATTCATCGCCTGGGTCCAATCGGGATACGCCTGTTTGAGCGCCTGGAAAGAACGGTGGGTGTTGACATCGCTGGTGTTCTGGCTGAGGATGGTTGTGACTAGCTCGTCGATAGGCTCAGCCTGTTTATGCCAGGCGCGTACGCCGTACACATCGCCCAGGCGTTGGTGGACGGTGGCGATTTTTGTAGCCAGAACAAGGTCGGGATCAGGCATGGGGTTGAGGTATTTACAGCGGGGCCAGAGCGTTACAGCCCTGAGTATGGCGAATTATAGGTGGAAATCGAAGAGGGAGCCAACCTGAACTCAGCGATATCGCTGAGCGGCGGCACCTGACTTGACCAATTCTGCGTAACGGGTGAAAATCGTGGCCTGCAACAGCTGCACTATGCTGCTGGGTGCTGCACGATCTCTGGTGTTTCATTCAGTGTTTCCCTGAACAATCCTGCCCTGCGTCACTATCGACGTCTGAGATTCCAAGAGGTCGGGATCAACGGCGATGCTGTTATCATGCAATGCGTTGGACCGACCAGGTAAGGAAAGGTACCTATGAAATCTGATGAAATCCGCTTGCTTTTTGCTGATTCTAGTTTTTTCTGTGATTAGCGTAGCAACCAATGAATCACTATACCAATGAATTCATAGGCTACTACAGAAAACGTGCTAAAATACGTTCAAAAGGCGGCAATTCAACCAGCTTGAGTTGGTTTTTCTTGGCAGCCGACGATTTCAATCGGCGGATTGGACGGATACACAGAATCAGGCTTTTTGACTACAATGATTGGGCCAATGCCCGCGTTCTGGACAAGGCCACGCTCCTGTCCCCCGACCTTTATCTGGCCCCGACCGAGATCCCTCATGACAGCCTGCATGGCATATTGATCCACACTGTGGCAGCGGAGCAGATATGGCGAATGCGCTGCGAGGGAAATTCTTCCTCACGACTGCCTGCAGTAGATGATTTTCCCACGTTTGCGGCACTGCAGTCGGCGTGGCGGCGAGAAGTGAAAGCGAGAGGCGAATATGTTGCTGGGTTATCGGATGAAGACATGACCACAGAGACTACCTATGCTAATACCAAGGGAAAGCCCTTTGAGGCGATACTGTGGCACATTCTCAACCATGTGATCAATCACGGTACCCAACATCGCAGCGAAGCTGCCCAAATGCTAACACAGCTTGGACACTCTCCTGGATATCTGGATATGGTTGTCTACTTGCGGCATGTCCGCTAAATAACCAATGGTGCTAGTTTGAAATTAACATCGAGCTCTCCTAAACTGGAGGTATCAACCCCTGACCCAGCAAGGGGTAGCACCGCAGTTGAACTTGGAGTATGACGAAACTTGACGGAAACGGGTTCATGAGCAACCCTTTCTGAAAATCATCACATCATCAGAGAGGTCATCATGAACCCGCAAGAGCAATTTTACCCTAACGATGCTTGTCCTGCAAGGGGACAGGTAGAAGAGGGCAACATAGGAGTGCATAATTACAAAGAGAGGATATACAAGTGTCATGTATGCAAGAAAGCCTTTGCG
>PIVW01001104.1 GCA_003353825.1 Chloroflexota bacterium | reverse complement strand
GTGAAGTGCCACTCTATGGCTACATTGCCGCTGGTGATCCGATCCCCGTCCTGGATGACCCAACCTCGGCAATCAACAACATCGCCGTGCCTTCCGACATGTTGCCCAGAACCGGTGAGACCTTTGCTTTGGAAGTCAAAGGACATTCGATGATCGACGCACTGGTAGATGACGGCGACATCGTCATCGTTCGTAGCCAGCCCAAGGTGGAAACGGGCGAAATGGCTGTCGCCGAGATCCTCGATCCCCCGGATGAAGCCGGAGCCACCCTCAAACGCTTCTATCTCAGAGGCAGCCAGGTGGAGTTGCGCCCTGCCAATCCAGACCCTTCCTATCGGTCGTTCTGGCTCCACCCCAGCCAGGTTAGAGTGCACGGAAAAGTCGTTTCTGTGCTTAGAAAGTTTGAGTAGATTTGTCTGTCGGATCATCACATCTGCAAGTGATCACGATATCGGAGAATGCCTCCATACTATTACAAATGCATAGGCGCTTAGGCAAAATGATCGACAACTTTTTGTCGATGTTTGTGGCAAGTGGCAAGTTCAACTTTGTCTGCAAGCGAAGTTGTACCTGCGAGTTGCTACTTGCTACCTGGCTCAACGAGGCCTGATTTTCTCAGCGCTGTCTGGGAACAATCGCTAGGTACTAAATGCTGATATCATAAAAAAGCTGCGGCTGACCGCAGCTTTTTTATTGGGAAGTCTGATCAGAGTGGTAGGATTAGCGGGAATCCTGTACAATACGCCCGCCGTCGCTCCGCTTGAAGACCAGGAGGAATGTGTCTGTGCTAGGTGTGTTCATTGTGTTAACGATTGTGAGTGCGATCATGCTGATTGGCGGCATGGTCTGGATACTGATGGGTGGCAGTAAAGTCGAATCTGAGAGAAAAACCGAGAGAGTAACAAAGACACCGTATCTATGACACTTGAAGGTCTCGCAGTTCTTGTCATCTTGATCGTCGCTGTGGTTCTCTTTGCCACCGAGCGTGTGCGCGTGGATTTTATTGCCTTGGGCATTATGATCACACTCATGGTTTTAGGCATTGTCACGCCACAAGAAGGGGTCGCCGGGTTTTCGAATCCTGCAACCATT
>PIVW01001103.1 GCA_003353825.1 Chloroflexota bacterium | reverse complement strand
GAGGGATCTTCGGGTGTTGGAGGTGCAGTAATCTTAACCTCTGGTTCTGGGTCAACAGCTGGCGGAAGCGTTTCAGTATCTGCTGGTGCAGGAGGTGCAAATGATGGAGGGTCTGTAACAATATCGAGTGGCACATCTACCAGTGCTGACACTGGTATTGTAACAATTTCATCCGCCGATGCTGGCGTTGGGGGTACGAGTGGGGCAATGGAGCTCAGCTCGGGATCTGCAGCGACTGGATCTAGCGGTTCCATATCCATTGACTCCGGGGACTCAGCCGCAAGTGGAGCAGGTGGTCCCATAAGTATATCTGTTGGGAGTGGACCAACGGGCTCTGGTGGTAGTGTTGACATACTTGCGGGTAGGTCTGTAACAGGAGGCGCAGTCACTCTGACAGCCGGTTCTGGTACAGCAGGTGACGGGGGTGCAATTTCTATCTTTGCGGGATCTGGGACGGCAAGCGGTGGAGATTCTGTCATTAAGTCTGGCGAGGGTGGAGATACTGGAGGGGCTGTTGCAATTAGTGCAGGCTCGGGTATGACTGGGGGCACCATTACTGTGACGGCGGGCTCCGCTTCGAGTAATCTCGGTGGCAGTGTTTCAATAGTAAGCGGCGAGTCTTCAGCAACAAGCAGTGGTGCGGTGAGTATCCAATCAGCGAATGGTGGCACTGTAGGTGTAAGCGGTTCCCTTTCATTTAGTTCTGGCACAACTAACTCTGGTGATACCGGCGCCATACAAATTGGAACCGGCCTGGCCAAAAGTGGTAGTGGGGGTTCAATTACACTCAGTGTCGGAGGTGCTGACTCGGGGGTTGGTGGTGATATATCAGTCACATCTGGTGCCAGCACGGCATTAACCGGGGGTTCAATCAGTTTGATCAGCGGTTCCGGAGAGGCCGCGGTGAGTAGTGGTGATATTTCGTTATCCAGCGCTGATGGACAGGCCGCTAGTGGTAAAATGACTTTGAGTTCCGGTACAGCTGATTCTGGAACGACTGGATCTATACTCATTAGCACAGGTGCCTCAACTGGAATCGGTGTTGGTGGAGATGTCTCAATATCAGTGGGTAGTGGCCCCGGAGCAACTGGGGG
>PIVW01000473.1 GCA_003353825.1 Chloroflexota bacterium | reverse complement strand
TCGGCGCTCGCCAGGCCCGCCGCCGCGGCCTGCCCAAGTGCGATTTCCAGGCCAAGCTTGTCCTGAGCTTGTCGAAGGGATGAACGCCACCGCCTTTAACTTGCGACAGTGGATGCGACAGCAGGAACGACGTTCCCTAGCCCTATCACCGGCCTCCAGCCCCTGACCGAGGGCGCAGTCCGCCCAACGCCGGAAAAAAGCCGGAAAAGCGGCTTATAACCAGGCAAAAACCCTCGGATCGGGTCAATTTTGGCCTGAAAACGCCGCCGACCGCCAGTTCGCCGCTCAACTGGCCTGCAAGTCACGACGCTCATACCGCCAACTTACCATAACGACGCTTCGAGAGCGCCGCTACTTGACCATAATTTGAATTCGGCAACACTCTCTCAGTCGGGATTCTATGGGTTCAGACACAGACCTCCTGGGCCGGTATTGCCAGGAAGAAAGTGTAGGTTTCAATCCCTCAGTCGGGATTCTATGGGTTCAGACCCGGTATTCCAAACTCCATTTTGACCGGCTTTGGTCTGTTTCAATCCCTCAGTCGGGATTCTATGGGTTCAGACTATTCCGCCGAGAAGAGAAGACTATTAGGAGGGGGAGTTTCAATCCCTCAGTCGGGATTCTATGGGTTCAGACCTGTTCTGATCATCTCTGCCGGTGTCACGCGCTAGAACGAGTTTCAATCCCTCAGTCGGGATTCTATGGGTTCAGACCTTCGCTCCATGCTTCCTCCCGAATAAAAGCACATTCGTTTCAATCCCTCAGTCGGGATTCTATGGGTTCAGACCTAATTTTCATAAAACTTTCGGCATCAGGTTTGATAGTTTCAATCCCTCAGTCGGGATTCTATGGGTTCAGACTGCGGCGTCGTCTGTTAATGAAATTACTGACAAACGTTTCAATCCCTCAGTCGGGATTCTATGGGTTCAGACCCTGTTTTCTCCAGCGCCATCTCGGCGGTCACTGATGGTTTCAATCCCTCAGTCGGGATTCTATGGGTTCAGACCAACTTCCCACTGACGGGGTGGTCCTTTTATGCGACGTTTCAATCCCTCAGTCGGGATTCTATGGGTTCAGACCAGGCGATCAAGCTGGCCTCACCATAGAGCAAGGCGGGTTTCAATCCCTCAGTCGGGATTCTATGGGTTCAGACTATGAAGAGATGGAGAGCATAAGATGAAAGCAGAAGGTTTCAATCCCTCAGTCGGGATTCTATGGGTTCAGACTGGTTGGTAATGTGCGTCTCTTAACTGACTATAGAAGTTTCAATCCCTCAGTCGGGATTCTATGGGTTCAGACTGTGGGACTCAAGACCCAGGCGGCGAATGCTTGAAAGAGTTTCAATCCCTCAGTCGGGATTCTATGGGTTCAGACAGTAGCTCGAAATCTGTAACAGGAGTAGCACTTTAGTTTCAATCCCTCAGTCGGGATTCTATGGGTTCAGACCAGGTTGTAGCGCTCCCAAAGGGGATAATCAATGAAGTTTCAATCCCTCAGTCGGGATTCTATGGGTTCAGACGGAGGAACAACCGAAACGTCTATGTCTCCAGTGAAAAGTTTCAATCCCTCAGTCGGGATTCTATGGGTTCAGACGCTCTATTCGATGGCGCCTACGGCGTAGACGCAGGTGTTTCAATCCCTCAGTCGGGATTCTATGGGTTCAGACCAGGCGGGATTAAAGCCGGCGAATCTTGATAGTATAGTTTCAATCCCTCAGTCGGGATTCTATGGGTTCAGACGAGGAAATTCTCGCCTGCTCAGCGGGAAAGGTGATGTTTCAATCCCTCAGTCGGGATTCTATGGGTTCAGACTGCTCGTATTTCATAGGGCCAGCATATCATATCTGAGCGTAATTCTATTGTCAAACAGGGCTATAACTTTTACGGACCAACTAATTTTCCTTTAAATTGTTAAGGTTCCAGGGATAGCGCTCCACCATGACTTTTATTGCGAGCACCTGCCTTTCTGCGTGACATCCGCCAATGTGAGGGTAGCAGCAATCACGGCCGAGATTGGATTCATCCACAAAATGAAGGTAGTTCGGCCGAAATAAACGCTCTAACTCGTACAATTATACGACCAACGATACTTGCGAGCACCATCGGGATAATCGTAGGGTGCTTCACCGCTCGCTGGCTTGAAATGAAAAAAATTTATGAACGCCCTTGCTAAACAATAATCACCTCCTTCTCGGCCGGTTTAGGCGATCCTACCGTATCGACCTTTGCTATGCAAGCAGTGCAGAGAGGATAGAATCGTACACTGTCGTGCTCCGGCTTTATCAACTTATCCAGACGCTCGCGCAATCGAAGTATCTCCTTTTCGCTGAGATGGCACTCGAACAGACTAAACTGCGTCCACTCACCAAAACCGCTCAGCGTCTTATGTATTTTTGTGCGACGCCGATCGTTAGCGATGTCGTAGGCGATGACATAGAGTGTGCGTTTTGTCTTGCCTCGGTGCATGTTTATCTTACCACAAAGGGGCGGTACTGCGGGATTTCAGCGGTCAGCCATTTGGCCACGAGCCTTACTTCCAACTCCAGACAACGGCGATAGCTGGCTTTGTAGTCGAAAACGGGGTGCTTGATCTCGGTATTCAGTCGTTCTTCGAATTTCTGTAAGAATACACGGCGTCCCCGGTCGGTCAGTCGCCAGGCGCCCAGTTCTTCCACAAAATCCTTGGGCGCCAACATGCCATTGTTGATCAACGTCATCACGGCTGAATCGACCACCAGCGGACGAAAGGTTTCCATCACATCCAGCGCCAGAGCCGGTTTGCCATATTGGGATGAATGAAGGTAACCGACAAAGGGGTCCAAGCCGACGATGCTGATCGCCGAAGCCACTTGATTCATCAGCAGGACATAACCGAACGAGAGCAAGGCATTGATCGGATCACGAGGCGGCCTTTTCTGGCGCTTCAAGAAGTTCCAATCGCCTTTGAGTAAGCTTCCGAATACGCCAAAGTATCGAGCCGAACCTGCACCTTCCAACCCCAGTATCGTACCGTACAGGGAGTTTTCTTGAGGGCGAGATGGATCTGGCTTGAGTGCTGTACTGCCGTCGAATGCCAGGGCATCTAACTTCTCGATCACGCCCCTGATACTAGTGGCAGCCGTTTCGATGGCAGGCTCCTGCCGTTTGCGATTGGCCCGTAACAACATCGCACGCATATTGGCCAGCTTGCCCCGCGCAAAGGCACGCGCCAGGGTGAAGGTCCGGGCATCGTCGTGGTACGCTTGATGTTGTTCCAGCCGGATCAGACTGTTTTTACTCAGAGGTGATGTTAATCGTCCCTGAAATTTGCCGTAACCGCTACAGAAACATACATCGGAGCCCTGCGCTAGCAACGTGGTCAATACTGGACTTGTAAGGCTGATACTGCCATAGACAACGACTTGTGAGACTTTCATCAAGGGCACGCGCACTTTGCGCTTTGCGGTCTGTTGCGCCTCATTGGCGGGGATGTGGACGATCAGGGTATCGTTGTCTTTTTTGACAAAGGAACCGGGTATGGTCAGATAGAGCGTTGTCATGATGGTCGGTTAGTCGCTTGGTCGTTTGGTCGGTTAGTCGCTTGGTCGCTTGGTCGTTTGGTCGTTTAGTCGCTTGGTCGTTTGGTCGCTTGGACCGATGGTTGGTTGAATCGATAGTCGTTTAGTCTTTGAGATGAAGCGACTACGCGACTAAAATCTTCACCTCGCGGGGCAGGCAGATAGCTTCCAGTGAGCAATCGCGACATTTGGCGCGCTTTTCGATAGGCGGCGGTAAACGTCCGCCGGCCAGCAGTTGGAAGGCTCGGTTGATGGCGGCCTCGGTGCCTGCTCGTAGCTCTGGTGTGAAATCCACCTGCCGGCGACGTCTCGACCGCCAGTAAAAGATCTCGCCGCGAGTGATTATCCGGCCCGTGCGCTCCTCCAGGCACATGGCCTGGGCACAAAGCTGAATATGATCGTTGAGCCAGTGGCCCATCTTGCCGCGCTTATACTCCACCGGCTGCAACTCGTTGTCCGCTTCCTCGATCACATCGCTGAATCCGATCACCCGCAACCTGTCCGACCACACATACACTCGCCGCCAGATCATGGCCTCGCCAGCCCGCTCCTGGCCGCCTTCATGCGCTCGCTCGTGCTGCAGCGTCCCTTCCAGCACCGGCGCATTTACCGCCATCTCGCTTTGCACATACATCAGCCAAAAACGCCGATCGCAATACTCAAGCTGGTTGAGATAACTTATTGGCAAATAGTCGTCATCCATCATTCCCTCTCGTCAATTCTCCTTGCCGTGCCCATACCCATGCCTGTCTTGTACCCGACGCCGCTGTAGAAAGCGAAATCAGCTAGTACCTCACCACATTGATTCTGATGGATGAAGCACATATGTCAATTATCATTTGGAAGATATTAAGGATTTGGATACAAACGTTTAAGTTTATTGCGGGCATGAGGAATCGTGAAT
>PIVW01000472.1 GCA_003353825.1 Chloroflexota bacterium | reverse complement strand
ATCACGGTTACGGACCCCAATTTCGGGACTCTTACACGCAATTGTACGCTTATTCTTTACGAAAAACAATCCTGCAAATGACCAGGCGGCACCCTTTCTCTCAAACCGGGAATTGCTGTTTAGCCAGGGTGGCGGATTTGTCTTTCAGCAAGTGCACAACGTCCAGGCGGACATCTCTCCTGAGAATGTTGTGGCCATGTTTAAGGCCGTCAGGGACGAACGAATTTCTTAACTGTGACGTGACGACGTTGCCTTACCGGAGCAGTTCGCGTGTAGCAGGTCGCGACTACAACGTCGACAGGCCGACACCCGGCACCCGGCACCCGGCACCTGACACCTGACACCTGACACCTGACACCTGCAACTTGATATACATAAGCCGATACAGCAAATCGAATGATCTAGCCAATGGAGACACACCGATGCCGAGCAATATGACCAGCCAGGAACGCGTGCTGGCCACCATCCAACGACAAACACCCGACCGCATTCCCACCTTCGAATGGGATATCGATCCCGATCTGATCGTGAACATGACCGGTGGTGGGACCTATGAGGATTTCATCGAGCAGTTTGACCTCGATGCCGTCATGTGCGGCCCTGATTATATCAAGAAACCTCTCGACAATGGCTATCTTTTGGATGAGTGGGGGGTCACACGTACCGTAGGCCACGAAGCCTACGCTATGGCCGTGGATGAGTTCGCACCCATCCAGAGTTGGGAGGACCTGGAAAAATGGGAGCCACCCGATCCCTATGCACCCCACCGCTTCGAGACCATGAAAGGGCGCATCGAGCGCTTCAAGGGCAAGCGCGCTATCTTTGCCCAACTACGTGATGTGTGGTCCAACCCACGCGACTTACTGGGCTATGCCAATCTCTTTGTGCTATGTAAAAAAGACCCCGATTTAGTAGAAGCGTTGGTCACTAAGTGTGTCAATCAGAGCATCGCCTTGGTGGAGATCGCCGCAGATATGGGGGCAGAGATCGTAATGTCGGGCGACGATATCGCCGATAACCGCCGCACCATGATCTCGCCGGACATGCTGCGTAAACATTTCTTCCCGCACTTCCGCCGCTATGTCGAGGCCATCCACGATCATGGCATGTATTACTGGAAGCACACAGATGGCAACATCATGACCGTCCTCGATGATTTTGTCGATATGGGGATCGACGGCATCGATCCCATCGATCCCCTGGCCAAGATGGACCTGGCGACGGTTAAGGAGGGTTGGGGAGATAAGGTTGCGATCAAGGGCAATGTCGATTGCGCCTTCCTCATGGTCAGCGGCAGCGAACAAGAGGTCGTCGAATCGGTTAAGAATTGTATCCGCATTGCCGGGCCCGGTGGCGGCTACGCCTGCTCTTCCAGCAACTCCATCCATTCGGGCGTCAAACCCAATCTCTTCATCGCTATGGTAGACGCCGTTCGCGAGTATGGTGTGTACCCTTTGGATGAAGATAGGCTGGCGGCTGGTTGATTACTGAAGATTGAAGACTTAAGACTGGAGATTAGGGCATTGGAGATTGAAGACCGGTTGTCGCTCAGATAGCCAATCACGAATCAACCAATCTCCGATCTCCGATCTCCCTCCAAGACCGTATAAACGTCTTCAGGAGAGAACATGATGACAGAGCAGTACTTTATTGGCATCGATATGGGATCGAGTTTTACAAAATCGTCGATCATCGATATCGAGGGGAATGTATTAGCCGATGCCGTGCGCGATACACATCCGCAGCAGTCAGGCGCCGGTATTGCCGAATATGATGGCCCCACGGCGTTAGCGGCGATCTACGGCTCGATCGAAGAACTCCTGGCGAAATCTGAAGTGCCACCCGGGGATATCGCAGCCATATGCCTTGATGCCATGATCAGCGGAACCATGGGCATCGATAGCGCAGGTGATCCCACGACGCCTTACACAACCACTCTCGACCTGCGTTTTAACCCTTACCTGGACTGGGTACTCGAACATTTTCATGATCCGATCCGACGTCTGACAGGTTCGGGTCAACCGACCATCGCCCCAAAAATGCTGTGGATCCGTGATACATATCCAGATGTCTATAAGCGTACCGCCAAGTTCGTCACCATCAGCGGATACATTCTGGCCAAAGTTGGCGGCTGTCCTGCCGACCAGTCTTTTATCGACAACACCTACTTGTGGGCAAGCGGTTTGAGCGACACACAGAATTTCATCTGGTCCGAGGAGCTGTGCAGCCTGCTCGATCTCCCTGTTGAAAAGCTGCCCCGTATCGTCCCCTCTTCTGACATCGTCGGTGGTGTTTGTGCAGAGGCGGCCCGAGCATCAGGGCTACGCCAGGGAACACCGATTGTAGCCGGTGCTGCCGACCAGGCCACAGGTTATATTGGTGCCGGCATTACCAAGGCCAACCGCATGGGCTCGGTCGCCGGTACCTATCCCGTACTTTCCGTATGTACCGACCAATTTCATCCCGACGTGCAAAATCGCATGGCAGAGATCATCCCCTCTGTCATCCCTGGTCTATGGAACCCAACCTCGTACATCATCGGAGGAGGGCTTAGCCACCATTGGTTCAAGGAGACCTTTGCTTATGCAGATGAAGTTGCGGCAGAGGCGCGCGAACCCCGCGTCTCGATTTATGAAGTGCTCGACGAAATGGCTGCTGCCGTGGGGCCCGGATCGGACAGGCTGTTCTTTAATCCGCACCTGGGAGGGCGAGCCTGTCCTGCCAACACGGCGCTGAAAGGTGGCTGGATTGGTTTCACCTGGACACATAAGCGAGAACACTTCTATCGCTCGATCCTGGAATCGATCGCTTATGACCAGTACCTGCAACTGCAGGCGTTCAGAAGCTCCAATCCTGATTTACAAATCGAAGAGGTAATGGCCTATGGGGGAGGCGTAAAAAGCGCTTTGTGGAACCAGATCAAAGCCGATGTTTTGGGCGTCCCACACATGTTACTCGATCGCGAAGACTTATCGGCAGTAGGAAACGCCATTCTTGCCGGTTATGCTTTAGGCATTTACGACGACATGGCGGAAACAGCCGAACGCTTTGTCACCCGTAGCACCCGCTTCGAGCCTAATCCTCAAACACATGAGTTTTATAAAAGATATGCCGAATTCTACGGCTCAATGCTGGAACAAATCGGTGCCACTTATGTTGCTCTAAACAACTTACCGCAATAGCAAACTTTTTGCCTTTTACCTTTTGCACTTTACCTTTCTCCTTTCTCCTCATGACCTTCCAACCCAACTATCACCACATGCTGGACGTTCTCGCCAACCGGCGTCCGGCACGCATGCCCCTTTATGAGCATCAGATCGACCCTGTGATCATGGAGCAAATACTCGATGTCGCATTCGCCGATCTGAACCAGGGCGATGATGCAGATCTGAGGGAATATTTCAGGCAATACTGCCGTTTTTACCAGGAGATGACCTACGACACCGTTTCCTTCGAGATCACCATCTCACGCAGCCTGCCCGACCACGGCGCTATCTACGGCAGTCGCAAGGGGCCAATCCAGAATCGACAAGATTTTGAGGCGTACCCCTGGGAGGAGGTTCCGGCCCGTTATTGGGCGAAGGCAGACCGGCATTACGCCATGTTGGGGCAATGTTTACCGCCGGGAATGAAAGCTCTGGCGGGGCCCGGTAATGGGGTGTTCGAATTGAGCGAAGATCTGGTAGGCTACCAATACTTAGCCTACATGATGGTGGATGATCCCGCCCTCTTTGCCGATCTCTACCAACGGATCGGCGAGCTTATGGTCGAAATATGGGCAGTCTTTTTGGAACGACATGCTGAGCATTACGCCATCTGTCGATTTGGCGACGATCTTGGTTTTCGCACCAGCACCCTCCTGGCCCCGGACACCATCCGCACTCACATTATCCCCCAATACAAACGCGTGATCGACATGATCCACACCGCCGAGAAGCCTTTTTTGTTGCACTCCTGCGGCAAGATATTCAACGTCATGGAGGACTTGCTCGATCTTGGGATCGACGCCAAGCATTCCAACGAGGACGCCATAGCCCCCTTCGACGAATGGATCAGCCGTTATGGCGAACGTATCGGCCTACTCGGTGGAATCGACGTCGACATCCTTTGCCAACAATCGCCGGATGAGATCATCGCCGATATCGTCGAGAGGGGCACCCGCTACCGGCAAACCGCCAAGGGGTACGCCCTCGGTTCAGGTAACTCGATCCCCGACTACATCCCGGTCGAAGGTTACCTGGCCATGATCGAAGCAACACAGCGCATTCGGGAGGCAGAAGTGCGTTGAGGTGTTTAGTAGATAAGGAATAAGTAGATAAGGAATAAGTAGACAAGTAAACAGTGTGACCCGTCCTGACCAATCCTTTCAGTTTGCACCACGCGACCACGCGACCACGCGACCAAACGACCACGCGACCACGCGACCAAACGACCACGCGACCACGCGACCAAACGACCACGCGACCAC
>PIVW01001102.1 GCA_003353825.1 Chloroflexota bacterium | reverse complement strand
GTACTATTTGGAGAACCATCAGTTAAAAAGCCCATCAAGTTTTGATTGCCTGTAAAAAAGGCCGCACCATATTGCGCACGGGTAGTGAGGGATGTAAACGCCGCCGCTCCGTCCTTTCGATACAGAAGATAATCGGTGTTCGTTGGGTCATTGGGAGATGAACCGTTAAAGCCAGCCTGAAGGGTGTACGCGCTGTTGTTTTGGTATAAATCCGCAATGTATGAGGCGTCAAAATCTGCGCCTATGCCCATGCCCGTAGAGTTGGCGAATTGCCTGACCGTAAAGAAGCTGTAATAGATATTGGTCCCAAACGTGCAGGGGTATTTTAAATGGTACGAGCCATCAAAATCCAACGCAGGCTTTTCAAATCCTACTGCGCCCTCTTCAATGATTCCCGTCGAAGAGTCGTAAATCTGGGGCTGTCGTACTGAGCCGGCTATTCCTGCGTCGTTGCCCGAACCCGTGCCTCCCGCTTGGCTCTGGTCGTACCAATAACGGACAAATCCATTCGCGGGCGTTCCGCCATGACCTATAAAGTCCGCGAAGTCGGTATAGCTCAATCCGTTACTTGTCGCGCTGATAGGGGAGGTTAGGCTGAACTCATCATTAGAGTCGAAACCTACATCTCCTTCTACGTTGTCCGAATCTCTACGCACCCGCATACAAGCCCCCGTATAAAGGGAATACAAGCGACGCACGGAAAAGGCGGCTTCAGCATTGGCGTAGGTGTCCAGCAATCCCGTAAAGGCGGGAGCACTCGATATAGTCAATCCATCTATCTCAGCAACACTAGCCATCTCTTAGGGTTCAATAGGGTCTGGTAACCAACCCAAAGCCTCAGCTTCCTGTTGGGTCAACTGCTCCGAGGTGGAGGGGATGAGCTGCCCGAACGGGACACTCCCCCCACGGTTGGCATCGATGAACAGCACCAATCCGTCCTTCTCCGCTTGGGGTACCTCTGGAAGGAGGGCGAGCATATTCGTTAGGTCTACCTCCGGGGAGATTCTGACCTCTTCGGTGGTGTCTCCTACGATGGCCACCTGTCCCGTCTCCGGGTGGGTGATGCGTGGGTAGTAGTACTTGGTCACGTCCTGCGGTGACT
>PIVW01000471.1 GCA_003353825.1 Chloroflexota bacterium | reverse complement strand
TGGACGATGTTGCATATCCAATTTGGATCAGACAATTACTCAGCGGCATGCGAGGGGCGAGGTGGCGGCTTGATGGGAGGTTCTTTATCACAGTTGCTCACTCAGGTGGTCGGTGCGACGATCTCATGGGTTCTGCTGATTTTGCTTGCTGTACTGGGACTGATTTTGATCTTTGAGTACACGCCACTCCGTATGCTCAATCTTCCCTTCCCCGGGCTTCCGGATATTTCACTGCCTGAAGCGCCGGAGGAAGTGCATTATGGCGGTGAATCTGTTGTACAAGAACCCTTGTCTGTGCAAGAGCCCAGCAGACCGGTCACTAAGAAACAGACAGTAATCGGGGCGAGCCAGCAAAAAAGCCGGAAGAAGACCCAAAGTTCGGGACAGGCCCCCGCCCGGGTTCGGCGTTCCAAAAAACTACCCCCTCTCAGCCTGCTGCAAATCGAGGATAGTGGCGGTTCTGGCGAAGAGCAAGCTCAGATTCAGGCCCATATCATCGAGGACACGCTCAGTAGCTTTGGTATCCCCGCCCTCGTTACTGAAGTCAATGTCGGCCCTACCGTCACCCAATTCGGCATAGCGCCAGGCACATACGAACGGGGCGGGCGCATCATGCGCGTTCGTGTAAACAAGATCGTTTCGTTGTTAGATGATCTCTCGTTGGCACTGGCCGCCAGCCCTGTGCGAATCGAGGCCCCTGTGCCGGGGCGTCCTTTTCTGGGTATCGAAGTGCCAAACCCCGATCTGACACTTGTATCGTTGCGGGGGATACTGGAAGATAAAGATTTCCGGAGAACCCGCAGCCCTCTGGTGATCCCTTTTGGGCGGGATGTGAGCGGTACAGCAGTCGGCGAAGATCTGCATTCATTGCCCCATCTCTTGATTGCCGGCGCCACAGGCTCGGGGAAATCGGTCGCTCTCAATGCCATTATTTGCGCGCTGCTGTTTAACAACCTACCAACTGCCCTGCAGTTGATCCTGGTTGACCCAAAACGTGTGGAACTGCCTGGCTATAACGGCATCCCTCATCTTTTGGCTCCCGTGGTCACCGACCCACAACACGCAGAGGGGGCGTTGACATGGCTGTTGATCGAGATGGACGAGCGCTATCGTCGCTTTAGTGAAAAAGGGGTGCGCAATATCGGTGGCTATAACCGAAAAGTGGGAACAAAAGATCGGTTACCCTTCATTGTAACGATTATCGACGAATTGGCCGATCTTATGGTGACGGCGCCCGACAATATCGAAGCTAAGCTGGTGCGGCTGGCGCAAATGGCCCGAGCCACCGGTATTCATCTGATCATCGCCACACAGCGGCCTTCAGTTGATATCGTCACAGGGCTGATTAAGGCGAATTTTCCTGCCCGTTTGGCCTTTGCTGTCACCAGCCAGATCGATTCGCGAGTGATCATCGACTCACCGGGCGCGGACAAGCTGCTTGGGCGCGGCGACGGCCTGCTCATGACGGCCGATAGCTCTAAACTTCGGCGTATCCAGGGTTGTTTTGTGAGCGACAGCGAGATCAATGCCCTGGCACAGTGGTGGAAAGAGCAGATACCGGAAAACGAGATCGATCCGACACAGCCGCGCTATCCCTGGAGCCAGCTTATGGTGGATGAGGCCAATGCTGACGATATGCTGTACAAAGCCATAGAAGCTGTACGCGGACGTCAGAGCATTACCACATCTTCGTTGCAACGCTTGATGGGGATTGGCTACCCTAAAGCAGCAAAGTTGATAGAGCAGTTGGAAGCAGAAGGCGTTGTGGGGCCGGAGGAAGATCGCCGTAGCGGGCGTGCTGTACTGATCGAAGATAACAATATGTCTTTCGAATAGCGCCTTTGGGCGTGGTTCAGAATCAGCGTCCCACATCTTTACAAATTGATGTTCTGAGGATAAAAGATTCAAGATTAGGTAGTGGTTACACATACCAGGAAGTCTTTTCAAGTGCTACCCATCAAAGCGTGGGTAAGGAAAGCGGCGAAACATCTCACATTCCAAATCTGATAGCTACCATAAAGCGGTACTCCTATTATACCTCCACTATTACAACACAGAATGGTGTCCTATCAGTTAATATATAGCCACTACCCGAATTTCCTGGGAATCCGGCTGCGAATTGCGCAGGTTGTCTGCTTCCTATTCCCTGGTAGAAACCACGCAAATTCCAAAAGAGGCGTAGAGATTTAACCTACTCCAACCAATTTCTGACCACCGATCATACGACCACACGACTAACAGACAACAGACCACCAACGAAATATGCCCGAAACCTTTGCCCAAAAAGCCATAGCCAGCGCTGCCGGTCGCAGTTCCGTCGCTGTTGGTGAGATCGTCGACGTAGAGCCAGATGTGGCGCTTAGCCACGACAATAGCGCTGCCATCGCCAAAATACTTGTCGATATTGGCGCCAATCGAGTGCGTTATCCTGAGCGGCTGGCGATCACGCTCGACCATGCTGCGCCACCCCCAACCACCCGTCATGCCCAGAATCATGCCGAAATCCGGCGTTTTGCAGCCGACCAGGGAATCGAGCATTTCTATGAAGTAGGCCGTGGCATCTGCCATCAGGTTTTCAGCGAAGAGGCGCTGATTTTGCCGGGGCAGCTTATCCTTGGTTCCGACAGTCACACACCTCATTTTGGCTGGATGGGGGCATTCGGCGCCGGCGTAGGCCGCAGTGAGATGGCAGCCATTTGGGCCACCGGCAAATTGTGGTTGCGCGTGCCCGAAACCATGCGCATCAAACTTGGTGGTAGTTTTCAGCACGGCGTGACAACGAAAGATCTGGCTCTGGCGATCCTGGGTGAGCTGGGTGCGGATGGTGGGATTTACCGGTCGGTGGAGTTCAGCGGCGAGGGTGTTGCTGGTCTTGCACCGGCTGAGCGCATGACCTTGGCCAACATGATGGCCGAATTTGGCGCCAAGAACACGTTCATACCACCTGACGACACCATATTTAATTGGTTGGCCCCGCGTCTGGCTGCCCGAACCGGACTCAATGCAATGGAAGCGGCTGCACATGTGCGGTGCTATGTGCTCTATCCCGACCACGATTCACCCTCTGTATCCGATCACAGCTTTGACTTAACGCAACTACAGCCTCAAGTCGCTTGCCCCCATAGCCCGGACAACGTGCGCCCACTCTCAGCCATCGCCGGAGTAGCGATTCAGCAGGCGTTTATCGGCACCTGCACCAATGGCCGTCTTCCAGATCTGGCTGCAGCAGCCGAGGTCTTGCGTGGCGAAAAAGGCCATGTGCGTCGGGTCACAGTGCCCTTGAATGTGATCCCTGCCTCCAGCCAGGTGCTGCAGGAGGCTATTGCCGCCGGTTACGTCCAAACCTTTTTGGAGGCCGGTGCTATTGTGGGATCATCGGGTTGCGGACCCTGCATGGGAAACCACATGGGTGTCCCCGCCCCCGGCGAGACCGTGATCAGTAGCGGAAATCGCAATTTCCGTGGGCGCATGGGCACGCCCGATAGCGATGTGTATCTGGCCGGCCCGGCGATTGTGGCTGCCAGCGCTGTTACCGGGCGTATTACTCATCCAGCAGAGCTTGATTGATAATGGTTCAACAGGATTTCGTGTGGTCGCAGAAAGACACGTGTTGCGTATTACGTGTTACTTGATGGTTGTGCTTACGAACCATGCCTTTCTAATAGGAGCCACGCAAATTCCGAAAGAAGCTTTGATAATTCAAGTTTCATTTTTGACAACTGCTCCGCCTAACTACCAATCATTCTCCAGTCTCTAATCCCCAGTCCCCAGTCCCCAATCCCCAGTCCCCAGTCCCCAATCTCCAGTCACCATGCCTTCAAGCTCATCCCAAGTCCAAACAACGATTTTCAGCGGCCGCGTCTGGAAGTACGGCGATCACATCAACACCGATGTGATTTTCCCCGGCAAGTACACCTACACCATTGCCCGTGGCCCCGAGTTGGCAGAGCACGCGCTTGAGGATCTGGATCCCTCTTTTGCCAGCGAGGTGCAAGCGGGTGATATCGTCGTAGCCGGTGTCAATTGGGGCTGTGGTTCCAGCCGCGAGCAGGCAGTCACCTGCCTGACCGAAGCGGGTGTACGGGTGATCATCGCTGCCTCTTTCAGCCGCATTTATTACCGAAATGCCGTCAATAGCGGCCTGCTGCCGATCATCTCTCCGGCTGCTGTCCAGGCCATTCAGGCAGGCAAAGCAATCAAGGTCGATTTGGAAAGCCACCAGATTCATTGCTCGAAAGGCGTCTACTTATTCCCACCCTTATCACCTTCATTGCGAGCGATTCTTGATGCCGGTGGGCTCATTCCTATGTTGCAAGTGCAGTTTGCCAGAGAGTAGAGAAAAGTCAACCGCGACAGGTTAGTATCATTTGGGTGTGTCCTAAATGAGTTGGAGACATAATGTGTCGCCAGGATTCGACCTAGATTCGTCAACGTAACTCCCCGTTTCGGAAGATCAGAAGGCCTGAACCGGCCTCCAAACATGTTAG
>PIVW01001101.1 GCA_003353825.1 Chloroflexota bacterium | reverse complement strand
TATACCACCTCCGGAGATTGGCGAACAGCGATGTCCAGGGGTGGGACATTGCCCAACAAGGCAACACGATGGCCCATCAGTTTCTTCGTTTCCAGCAGATCGGACACATAGGTGAAGTTGAAGACATCGAAGCCGGCACGGGTGAAGGCATCGAAAAGATGGGCGCAGGGCGTATCATTGTGATAGATCTTGATCAAACCATCGAATTCTCTGAATATGCGCTGCAAATAGGGCTCGACGAATTCCTCATAATGGGCGATCGAGACCATACCCACGATATCGTCGAGCAACATGATCGATTCCGGGTCTCGCAGTGTTTCCAACTGGGCATGAAGAAAATAGATGAGTGTTGTCGTGATGTTGTGAAGAAATTTGTGAATGAGCGCCGGCTTGTGCACCAGGCCCATCATCAACTCGGTGATGCCCATCAACCAGCCTGCAGTGACCATCGGGCCCCGGGCGCAGACCATTTTGATGCCCAATCCCTCAGCTTGCAAGCGCTCCTCGGCCTGGCGATAGAGTTGGTAGACCAGGGGCATAAGCCCATCTTCCTTGACATTGGGCAGTGGCGCTTCCGCCCAATGTTCAGCTGATGTGACGACCGGTTCCAGGGAAGGGGGCCGATCGTTGTGCCAGTGCATGCGCACACCAAAAGCTGACGGCTCCACTGCCATGCCATACTCAACCCAGTAACCTGGTAGCCAAGCCACATCAGGAAACCGCTTCAATAAATCCAGGTTGAGTTTCATCCAGATGTCGGGGTGAAGATAATAGTCGAGCGTGTCGATACCGGCAGAACCGGGGAGCCAAGGGCTATCGACGATGAGGGCCACAGGCACCTGTTCTGGTTCTTGCAACAGTGCTGCTTGTTTGAAGTATTGCCAGGGGGTGCTCATGGTTGGGGTAAACTCCTGCGGGATGGATGGGGGCTGGCATGTTGCGTGGTGCGTGTTGCGTGCGTGGTGCGTGCGTGTCTAGGCACTTTGGGGCATGGTTCAGTAGAAGAAGAAAGCACGTTAACAATTGAATGAGGAAGAAAAGCAGCACCTCGTGTAAGATTTGGACATTTATTACAAAACCAAACACACACAAGGAGACTGCTTTT
>PIVW01000047.1 GCA_003353825.1 Chloroflexota bacterium | reverse complement strand
TTGGTAGACGCCAGGTTTGGAAGGGGCGATCAGATCCAGGGCGAGATCGTAATTAGTCGCAGGCGCCACTGGGCCGTCGACAAAGGTGCGCTCACCACTCATGCGGGAGGCATTGGTGTTGCCCCCTACATAATCGATATAGTAGGCACTGGTCCAGGCACATGTGCCGATGTTGCGTAGACGCCATACCTTGGCGAAAGCTTCGCCCGCTGCCATAACCGGCGGATCGTTCATATCAAGATCATCATATGTGAGATCAGCTACCCATTTCATGCCATCGACGCAGCCTGGCTGCGGTGTAGGGGGAACAGGCGTCGGGGGTCGGAGCACATCTTCGGGATCGGTCCCCAGGTAGAGTTTGGCAAGCTGGGCAATACGTCCACTCTGCCGTAAAGCTGAAAGGGCCGTGTTGATCTGAGACAACAAGGCCGCCTGGCCCTCAGGCACCGCGATAGCAAATTCTTGCTCGCTGAGCCCGCCGCCCACGATCTCGACGCCAAGGATGTCGAAGCCACGGGTAGCATCGAGTGCGACAAAATAGGCTTGTTCTTGCTGATTGACCTCATCTCTTGGGCATGTCATTACCGTTGTTGCCAATGGGCCAATCGTCAAAGTTTCGCCAACGAGTTCGTAGCCTCCACTGTATGAATTGCAGCCAGCTGAACCGCCAAGTTGGTCCTCGTCGTTGAAAAGCAATGTTATCTCGGTATGTGGCAAGACGACATTGCCATTGTCAGCCTCAGCAAATGTCTCTAATCGCCATTCGGTGCCGGCCAAGGGGTCTTTCTGGCTGTGTGAGAAGATTAGCACCTGCATACCTTTCTCATCCACCAGCAGAAGCTTGCCGGCACGAAATTCGGCAGTTGATACGGAACTCAGCATGTCCAGGTATTCATCTTCCTGCTCACTGATCGGATCTTCACAGGCCATACGTGTTGTGCCGACGATATCAAATGTCACGGTGTCGCCATCGATGGTAATCTGTGACATATATCGGTTACATCCGGTCGATCCGTTGGCGCCCCCTTCCTCGTCTAGTGAGAGCGTGATCTCCGTTCCTGGCAATGGATCCTGCAGATCGTCTGGGTTACCAAAGGCTTCAAGTGTCCAGATGATATTGTCGATATGGATCTCGGGGCGAGCAGCATATACCAACAGATCATTGCCCTCCTCATCCATTAACACCAGCGTGTCGCCATCGATACGGTACTGGCTCGTCTGCTCAAAGGCGGCCAGATAAGCTTGTTCGATTTGCATTGCCGGTTCTGGACAAGCCATTCGAGTTGTCGCCGCCGGCGAGAAAGATATCAGATCGCCATTAGTCTCGAATGCAGCGTTGTAAGTGTTACATCCGGCGTTGCCACCAACAGTGCCTTCGTCGAGCACGAGTGTGATCTCGATGCCGGGGGGAAGCATCACAGCAGTGCCATCATCATCGTAGCCGCGCAGAACCCACTCGGTACCTTCAAGGGGCAGACGCTGGTCAGGTTGGAACGTGAGCAGTGTCTCACCTGCCTCATCCACTAGAAGCAATTGTCCCAAATCGAGTTCAGCATAGCGTTCTGCGGGCGCCGCGTCCAGAAAGACCAGGTCGATCTCAGCGGAAATCAGGTCGCCGATGGCCTGATCGATATTGCCGTAGACAAAGAGATATTCCTCCGCTACGAATCCGGGCTGGACAACGTTTTCGAGTAGCCAGTCTTCGTAGACACTGCCGGTTTCGACGGCCAAGCGGTAGCCGACGAGGTCTTCGATATCGTCTATGACGCCGATGCTAGATACATCGCTGGCTAAGATGGCGCCTTCGCCCTTGTAATAGATACCTGAGAAATCAACGATTTCTGCGCGATCCAATGTCACTGAGATGGCAGCGATAGCACTATCGATCTGCCCAAACGCCAGGGCATCTCCCAGGCCATCGAAAGCCATATCCAAAAAGATGATGTCGATACTCAGGATCTCGCCGATCTCTTCCATCAGGGCGATGTCGAAGCCGTCGAGCTTGAAGTTGGGCGTGTAATACTCGAAAGGTGGGTAGTCGGCCGATGTACCCACCATCATGCGACCTGATTGGCTGATCTGTTCCCATAGATCAACTGATTCAGCAGTCAATAGAGCTGGTGCGGATACTTCAGGTTCCGTTTGCTCAGTCGGTGGTGCTTCCTTCCGTTCAAATTCCGGAACGATAGAGGAAGAACAACCGGCAATAAGCAAAGCCAATATAAAAAATGGGACTAACAAACTCCGTTTGGAAATACCTGACATAGTAACCTCCATTCTGGTCAAGCCAAGGGGGGACTGGTGGATGGCCAATTGAATATGGATACCATAGTATAACGGCCCTAGCCATTCAGGAAAAGATTGGCGCCTCGATATATCCAAATCGTGGAACAACAATAAGACTTGGCCTCGTGAGCAGGCCTCGCATGTATTGCGAACGGCATGCACAAGGCTCGCAGTACAGGATTGGGATGGTTAGAGATGAAATCTCAGGCTTACAACATAGTTTTCGATGATTAAGCACCTGGACGGTCTCATTCACGTTGTCCGCTAAAAAAGTAATCGAGGTCAGTTACCAATGTTGGCATCAGAAATGTAATGATATAATGATATAAAATTCGCATCTAAATTCAATACCTTCGCCAAAATTGAAGAAAGCTCTTTGTGGCAGACTCGTGACCAAATTCACCCCACAACAGGGCAAATATCGAACAAAAATAGGGGTGAATGCCTTGAAAACGATCAGTTTTTGACACTTTCTCTCCACCAAATTGTCTGTTTTGGCGCCGTAACGAAATTGGCGAAGGTATTAAAATTACCTTGCATTTCTGAAAAAAACCACTATACTAATAGTAAGTCCAGTGACATTTGAGCTGGATGGGGAAGGACCTTTCATTTCATTAATAGCTTTTTAAGGAGGCTACATCGCATGACCACAGACACTATGCAATCGCAGGCCAAAGAACTGCCTTGGTGGCTGGTGCTAATCGATGGTATTGCTGCAATTATTATTGGTATTTTGCTCTTCACCAATACGGCTGCTACTGTCGGCACTTTAGTACTATTCCTTGGTATCTATTGGCTCATCAAAGGTATTATCATCCTCATCGGCATCTTTCAAGATCGTGCTGCTTGGGGGTGGAAACTGTTTATAGGTATCCTCAGTATTCTGGCGGGTATTATCGTAATCGGCATGAACTTCTTTGCCGCAGCCTTGCTGATCACGACAACATTCGCCATCGTTATTGGTATCTGGGGTGTCGTGATTGGTATCATGGAGATCATCTCAGCCTTTAGGGGCGAGGGATGGGGCGTCGGCATTCTTGGTGTGATCAGCATCGTCTTCGGTATCTACATCATGTCCAACCCCTTGATCTCAGGTTTCGCCCTGGTCTATGTGGCTGCTATCTTCGCCGTGGTTGGTGGCATCATCGCCGTGATCCAGGCCTTCAGGCTGCGCTAGCGCACGCTACCTATAAAAATCAAGATGACAAAGGGAGCTATCGAATCGATAGCTCCCTTTTTTGTGTTTTGGATGTGGAACAGCTTGGGTTTTCAATGGATAACTCATAGTCACTGACTACACGAAATCACATGATGCCCTCCAGACTGCTTATTCCAGCGGCAAAGTTTGTAGATAAGCGACTAAATCTGCAACATCCTGATTCGACCAACTGAGTTTGTGGCCATGGATCATTTCGGGGATGCCAGGCTGCCCGTTTGATGTCTTGTGGTAGACTTCCCAGGGATTGTCGTTTGCCAATTCGCCTAAGATCACTGCTTCATCTTCAGGGTCATCTGTCAACATCTCGTTGCCGTTATCACCATGGCAGGCCGTGCAGCCATTGCCATAAAGGCGCTCGCCCCGCGACATGTCGCCATTGATACTTTTATCAGCGTTTATGTACGGCCGCATATCGACCGCTCCCTCTAGCATGAATTTCGCTAGTAGGTTCATGTCCCCGTTGGACAGTACATCCGAAAAACCATGGTCGGGGTTGGTCTTGCCTTTGAGAATTGCCACCCATTCATCCTCGGTCTTGTCTTTGCTTTGCAGCACGCCGACAAATCCGGTGTAATGCGAACCTGAACCATAGGCGCCGTCAGCGCCAAGATAATCCCAGCCGTGACATTCCTTGCATCGCCATGTATCAGCGCCATTGCGCTCATTTGATGACTGTTCAGCCCACAGCGCCTGATCGACACCGGGTGCCTCGACACCGTTTTCTGCCCACCATTTGTCATAGAGCCGCCCCCCCTTTGCTAGCGAATCGCCGGACTGACAGGCAGCGATCACCATAATACAGAGCCCGAAAAGCAGGTATTTGATGGGGTTCATGGTTCATTTCCTTGTTTCTGAATAAACCGCAATCGCCCTCATTCTTAATGATCAACTGGTTTGCTTAAACATGCATGACATCATCGCTGACACGGCCTGATAAGTATCGGACTCGGTCGGCAAATCCACTATCGGTATACCGCTGAATTCATACTCGGTAACTGTATCATCCTGTGGAATCACACCCAGTAGGGGGAAGTCGATCTCGTCCTCGATGAATTTCTGCAATGCAGGGGGCATGATGCCGTCGGGCAGGCGATTCAGGATGAGATAGGTATTTTCGATGTTGATCCCCAATTCATGTCGGAATCCACCAATACGTCTCGCCGCCACCAATCCCCGTTGGCTGGGATCGCTCACCACCACAAGGTATTCGACATCGCGGGTCGTGCGGCGGCTCAGATGCTCTAAACCGGCCTCATTGTCTATCACCACATAGCGATAGTTCTTACTGATGGCATCGACGACTTCTCGTAGATTATGATTGACAGCGCAATAACACCCCTGCCCTTCTGAGCGCCCCATGGCGATGAGATCGAAACGTTCTCCCTCGGATAGGGCTGAGCGGATCTCATAGTCCAGGTACTCACGCTTGCTAATGCCGCCTGGAAGCGAACCCATGGCAGCGCCGGTCGCCGTCAGTGATTTCTGGACTTCGGTAAGGATATTCTCTCTGATGTCACCAACCGTCCAATCGAGATCCAGGCCTAACACCATATTGAGATTGCTGCTTGGATCGGCGTCGATGGCCAGGACGGCGCCTGATTGTGTTTCGATAAGATAACGGATGATCATCCCGGATACGGTGGTCTTGCCGACACCGCCCTTTCCAGCCAGTGCGATCGTAATTGTCATGAAATCTGTTCCTCCAGCGATTGTGCAATAACCTCAGCTACCTGCTTTAAGGCCGGTACATGGTCATAAACCGGAATACCAAGGCGATCGGCTTGTTGGACGCCGAGATCAGCCGGCAACATACCGAGTACCGGCATGCCGGGTGACTGTTCGTATAGGAAGGCGGCCTCTCCCTCATCTCGCACTTTATTGCCAACCAACCACAGGCGCTTGAGACCGATATCCTCCGCCAGTTTTTTGATCTGACGAGCTGTCCCCAGGCTCCTGCGAGTGGGCTCGACCACCACGATCATGGCGTCGACGAAGTCCACAGTGGCCCGGCCCAGGTGCTCGACGCCGGCATACATATCGAGAATCAAGACATCGTCCTTGCGGAACAGCAGGTGCGTGAACAGAGTCTTGAGCATGGCACTCTCAGGGCAAATGCAGCCGGAGCCACCCAGATCGACGGAGCCCATTTCCAGCAGTCGCACCCCCCGGTAGGGCACGGCAAAGCGCTCGGGGATATCATCGACACGGGGATTGATGGTGAAAAAACCACCCGTCGTGCCTGGTTTAGCCCCGGTACGCTCCTCGATCAAAGTCTCCATTTCAGAGATAGGATGCAATTGCGCTCGCAATTCATCAGGATAGCCCAAGGCTCCCGCCAAGCAGGGCGAAGGGTCTGCGTCCACAGCCAGGACATCTCGCCCGGCGTCGGCGTAAACCTGAGCCAACAGAGCCGATAGGGTAGTTTTTCCTACGCCGCCTTTACCGCTGATTGCTAGTTTCATAAGGATGGTCGCGTGGTCGCGTGGTCGCGTGGTCGCGTGGTCGCGTGGTCGCGTGGTCGCGTGGTCGGGTGGTCGGGTGTGGGTAGTGGATCAGATTTACCGGGTATCTTCTCAATAACTTGGGGGAACTAACCCGTCCACGAAGGTGGACGTTCGGCGTAGGTTCGTAGAACCCCGCCCCCAGAGCCTGAATTCATTCGGCGAGTGCTCCGGGATATTGAGAAGATACTTTACCGGAGTGATGGCGCCCTTATCTCTACTTGTTTACCTGTTTACTTGTTTACCGGTCTACTCTTACGGCTCTTATCAGTTTGCCCGTTAGCATGCTGCCTAGGATGGCACAGCCATCGGTGGAGAGCTGATGCGGAGCTGCGGCGTCGAACAAAATTCGGTATGAGGATGGGAAGTCTTCGTCACCTAGCCAGCAGGCCAACAAAAAGGACATATTGGGCATGACTTGGAAAATGAAGCTGAGATCGGCAAAGTTAGTGATCTGTCCTCCCAACCCTTTTGCTGCCTCAGACAGTAAGTGGTGATCACTACCGAAGAATTGCAGCAATTTCTGGCCGGTGTAACCCTGGAATGCCTGAGTATAGAAGGTACCATTAGGCAATTCCGAGAAGGCGATCCAGCGGCCTGAAGCAAGTGTACCATCCGAGTCCTGTAGGTGTGCGAGCAACAAGGCCTGATCCATAGCCATCAGAGTTGAACCTGACACGGGATCGCTAGCGACAAGGTCAGGGTGAGAGATATTAACGGAGCTTCCCCAATAAGACAACTCGAGCCAGCCTGTTTCGGCATCGGTCCTAACCCATTGCCAGTTAGTCCTTTTGGCCAGCGCTTCAGGAGATGTACGACGCAGTTGCAGGCGCATCTCCTCGACTTTCTCTTCAAGAGGTTTCCGTGAGTCTTTGTTAGGCTCCATTAGTTAATTGTAAGGCAAGAGAGTGTCCAGCACAATAGGATGATTTTGAACTATTTGCAAATCTAGGGGATGGGGGCGCGTGTCAACAGGTGACAGCTGAGTGATCTTATTGCCATCACCTGTTGATTGCTGCTGCACTTTGCACAATCAGCATTTTGATGTGCCTACACCGCCGCCGTCTCTCCTTGCTGCAGATAGCCATCAGCGTAAATAACCTTGTTCAACAAGATCTGTACAGTCTTCCAAATTGCTACCTGCTCAGGATCGCTCATATCCACATCACCAGGCTCAAGTTCTTCCATCATGCCCATTTTGTCAGCAATTGTGAGATAGAGACGACCGAGCGCTGTGCTACTATCGCGCTCTTCGATGACGCGGATAGTTTCCCGTAAGTTGACATCAAAGGGGTCGGCGATCATCATTTGCAGGCCCACCCCCATGAGCATGGCGCAGTAAGTGCGATTGATCAAGTCCCGATTCTGTTTAGGAACGGCATTGGAGACATTGGAGAGGCCGATCGAGACCTTAGGTGGTGGATCCCATGCGTACTGAATCGTCTGCACGGCGGTGATCAGTTCGGGGCAGTACTCTTGACAGCCCGACACGGTCAGCACCAATGGGTCAATAATCAGATCCTCGATGGGAAAGTCGATCTCCAACATACGCGGTATGAGTGCTTCTAGTGCAATACCCACACGTTCGTCGGCACTAACCGGAATGCCAGATTTTCCCATGGTCAGGGCAATGAGCCTGGCGTTATATTGCTTGGCCAAAGCCGGTATGCGCTCCAACCGATCCGGTTCGGCTGAGGTGGAATTGAGAATGGGCTGGGCCTTGGTAACGGCCTTGAGTCCAGCCTCCATGCCGGCCACGTTGGTGGTGTCAAAACTGAGGGGCACATCGACCACCGCTTCAACCGTCTTCACCATCCAGGGGAAGACCTCTGCATAATCTTTCTTGCGAGGGCCCATGTTTAGATCCAAGGCTTTCGCACCCGCCTCGACCTGCTTCACCGCCGATTCTTGGAAGTATTTGGCGTCACGATCGCGCAAGGCATCTTTGACAGACTGAGAAATGATGTGAATGTTTTCGCCGATGATGTACATTGTTTTTTGCTCCTTTGGCCCGGCAGTGCCGGGTCATTTGAGTAATGACTGTGTTTTTGGTGTGTTTTCGTGTTGCGTAGTGCGCCATTCAGGCGATGCCATACATTTGGTCAGGCACGAGCACTGCCGGATATTTGTCTCGCAGGGCAGCGCGCGTGCTGTAACACATATGGCAGGCATCGACGTATCTGGGTAAAGTCTTTACCTTGTTCTGGCGCGCCAACTCCGCCGGCCCGCCCGCAAGGAGTTCGGCCACGAGCGGATGCGTACGCGGATGGTAGTCTGCGATGATCTCTTTCAGTGGTCGCTCGAACAGATTGCCCATAACGAGGCCCTGACAAAGATGGAGATAACCATACGGGTCGAGATGCACGCGTGAGGGTTGAGCTAAATTCTCATGTGGACAGGAATCGAAATGTTCCCAGGGTTGGCCGGGCAATTCAGGTGTGAGCGCCACTGCTGCACGACCTCTGAACATGATGTCGCCGCCAGTGACGGGTTCTCCTTTCATACGGGGATCCGTACTGCGCGTCTTATAGGGTGTGTTCAGCGTAAAAACGGATCGCTGGTAAATGCCCAATTCCTCGGCGACTTGCATGGCATGTTGTGATCTCGCCTCCTGTTGTTCACCACCATGATAGACGTCGCTGGAAACATCGATCTCATCGAGCCCCACCCCGGCCAATGGCTCCAACCACAACCGTGCATCCTCCACACTCGTTGCCCAATAGCCGTTGCTGACGATACCCGCTCTGAACCCCAGGGCGTGAGCGTTGGCTACACCACGGATCAACAGAGGATGGTATAGAAAGGCCTCGCCTCCTTCGAAATAAACGACCTCAATCGTTCCTAAATCCGCCGCTTGCTGAAAAACATTTTCCAACTGCGGCAAGGTGAACGCGCCCGGCTGCTGCGGACTGCCCCAGACAAAACAGTGATCGCATTCGTAATTGCATGTGTAGGTGAGGAGGATGTGGAGGCCGGTAAGACGCATGGGAGATTAGAGATTAGATAATGGTAGGGTGAGGTTGGTAGAACCGGGTGTTCGTATATCCGTACCAGCGCTCATGGTGTAGATGATTCTGGGTTTACTGATTTCTTGGTCGCCCCGCTTCTCAGCAATGCTTGTGTTACTGTCGGAAAAAGAGTCATGTCGGTGTGCGGTAAGAACAGTGCCGATGTAAACGCCTCAAAAAATCGATTGTCGGCGGACAATTCGATATAGGTCATGCGTGAGGCAATGTCTTGAACGCAGGCGCGGGCGGAACGACTCAGGAGCGCTTGATAGGCTCCCTGTATTGAAGTATTGCCTAAAAATTGGAAGCGATCCCAGGGCATGTCGGGCAACAGGCCCAAATGAACCGCTTTTTCGACATTGATATATTTGCCGAAGCTGCCACCGATGTAAATGCGTTCGGCCATCTCTAAGGGGATACCAACACTGTCGGCCAGGACGGTGAATCCGGCGTAAATTGCCGCTTTTGCCCGCAACAGATTATCGACATCCACATGGCTAAGCACGATATCTCGCCCGTGTGCTGTTTCTGAACCCCAGGCAATCACATACTCTCCACCATGATCTCCCCGTCGCACCCGGGCTGTATCCAGGCCGGGATTGAAATGACCACCTTTGTCGATCACGCCGGTCACAAAAAGCTCTGCCAGCAAAGAGATCATGCCGCTGCCGCAGATGCCCTTCGGTTTCGTATTGCCGATCACCCGCCAAGTCGGCTCGAATGTGGTGCTGTGAACCCATACCTCCTCGATGGCCCCACGCGTCGCTCTCATGCCGTCCACCACACCTGCCCCCTCGAAGGCAGGTCCGGCGGAACAGGCACAGGTCACCAACCACTCACTAGAGCCAAACACCGTCTCGCCATTGGTGCCCACATCCAGGAACAAAGTAATTTCATCGCTATCGTCCACGCCCGATGACAGCACCCCGGCCGTGATATCGGCGCCCACATAGCTGGCCACACCCGGCAAGCAATCTACCGTCGCTTCTGAATGAATTGCCAGCCCGATTTCACTGGCCTTGAGGTTGGGAGCATTATTGACTGCCGTAACAAAAGGTGAGAGGCGAATGCTGGAGGCTGGGATGCCCAGCAGCAAATGGATCATGGTGCTGTTGCCCGAAACGGTCGCCTTTACGATCTCATTTGCATCCACCTGGACACGTTTGCAGGCGCGTTCGACCAGTTCATTGATCGTGCCCAAAACTAACGAACGTAATTCCTCACGGCCACTCTCCTTGTTAGCGAAAATGATGCGAGAAACCACATCTTCCCCTCTCGTGATCTGCTGATTGTATTCTGCGACTTGAGCCTTGACCTCGCCTGAAACCAGATCGACAAGCCAGAGGCTGACCGTGGTGGTACCGATATCGATTGCCAGTCCCCACAAAGGGCTAACCTCTTCAAAGTGGCCCGTTCTCAAATCTAGCAGACGGGCAGGACAGTCGGGACAAAAATCCCAGAATGGGGCGTCGAGTATGGCGGTAACACGCCAGTCATCAGCCCGCAGCGTCTCTCCGAGCGAACGCATGAGCGGCAACGAGATATCTATGTGTCCCCGCCCCAGCTGTTTTTCCAGGGCCCATTTCAGTCGGCTCCAATCGTCGGTCTGATCATCCATAGAGGGGGGCCGCAGACTCAACGCCACCCGACATACGCTCTGATCACGCTCGTAGCTGTACCCAGCCGGCACGGTGATCTCGGCCACGTTTCGATCGGTGGTGAGCACGCGCTCGATCTTCTCTTGTGGCGGCACCGTGATGGCAGCATTTCCCTCCACAACGGCTTGGCAGGCCAGCACATACCCCTTGGCCACATCCTCCGGGGAGAGCCTCAGCGTGCTGCGCGCCCGCACGTTCCCCGTCTTAACCTGAACGGCGCAACGACCGCAACGACCTTGACCGCCGCAGGGTTGGTTCAACTCCACCCCCACCAGACGCGCCGCTTCCGTTAGCAAGGTACCGGTAGGCACTTGCACGGGTTGGTCGGCGGCATCAAATAAAATAGTGTGATCGGGCATAATCAGTGAACTGTGGTCGTGTGGTCGGTGGTCGGTGGTCGGTGGTCGGTGGTCGATGGTCGATGGTCGGTGGTCGGTGGTCGGCGGTCCATTCGCGAGTCTGTTGTAAAGGCTTGTTCAGTGTGTTAAAGTAGGTGTATTCTCCGATCAGAATGAAGCGAGGTAAGACATATGAGTACTTTGATTATGGAGCGAGCAGAACTCCATCAGGCGATTGATCGCCTGCCAGATGAAGCGCTAGATGACGTCGCCAGTTTTGTAAAGAATCTGGTCTGGCAGTATCAGCGCGAGGAAGGGGAGCGACCCTTTGAGCCTGTGAACTTGCCAAAGGGAATCGCAAAGGACACAGACATCACAATTGAGGAAATTCGGCAGATGCGACGCGAAGTTTGGGCCAATTTCCCCAGAGAATTCTGATGAAACAATACGTCACTGATACGCATCCCTTTATATGGTTCGTGACTGAAAATAAGCGTCTATCACGGCGTGCTCGTGTTGCATTTCAAAGGGCGGATGACGGCTGGGAGCAGATTGCTGTGCCAAGCATCGTGCTGGTTGAGGCAATTCTACTTTTCCAGCGTCAGCGCATCGACATGGCAACGGTCCAGATTCTGCTCAATTTACCAGAAGAGCCAGTGGTTGGCATTTACGTCATGCCACTGACAGCGGGTATCGCTCGCGAATTCGCTGAGTTCGGCCCTGCAGACATACCGGAAATGGCTGACCGAATTATCGCGGCTACAGCCAATTACCTGGACGCTCCGCTACTAACTGCTGATTCGATCATAGAGGAATCTGAGTTCGTGAGAACCATTTGGTAAGTTCATCAATAAGAGCTATCACGCAGTCCCAAACGCCCAAGCCCAGACCGGCGCGTTGGTTCATGGCGAGGCCAGTCGGCGCGTTTGTCTTGGGTAACTTTGGCTTCGGCGATCGTTTCCATGGCATTGGCGCCTTCCATCGTCGCCCAGGCAGATACTTGCTCTGAGGGGCAGGTGGTGCACTGAGTGGGATCAGGGTTGGAGAAGATCTCTCGTGGGGTGGAGAAGGATTTGCTCATAGATGATGGCCTGGATCACTTGTATGGTGAACTGGTGTATGGTAGAGTTGGATTATCGGACTCACTGAAGCAGGTGTGCTTCAAGAGATCGGCAAAAATCTTTTTGGGTGAATTAACTATGGCTACAACAGCAATCGAAACGGTAATAAAGATGATGGAAACTCTTCCTGAACCAACCCAGGATCAGGTGGTCGACCATCTAAGAGAGTACATAGAAGAACTTCGAGATGAGGTCCGATGGGAAATGGCGTACAATCGTACACAAAACTCGCTCATCAAGGCGGCCCGCCAAGCAAAGCAGGAGATCGCTGAAGGATCGGCTGAACCAATGGCCTTTGATCGACTATGAGATCTGCGACGCTTCCTTCATTTTGGGCTGCTTATCAAACCTTAGATCAATCTGCTAGAAAACAAACTCGGAAGGCCTATCGGCTGTGGGCGGAAAATCCATTTCATCCCTCGCTGCGATTCAAGTGCATCAATCGACAGGAAGACATCTGGTCTGTGAGGATCTCGTCGGGATTTAGGGCCATCGGGGTGTTTGAGGGTAACACAGTTACTTGGTTCTGGATTGGAAATCATGATGAATACGAGCGGTTCTTTGGATAATCGGCTACTTGGTAGATTGGCCCGATCTCAAAACCGACAACCAATCTACCAAATACCATTTTCCAATTTCCTAGTTCAAAACCGACTTCATATACCCAGGCAGATCCACGGCCTCGCGTGGGCCTACCTTGACCTCCCAGTCGGGAAGCTCTTCCTCCAGCTCGCCGGAGAGGACGGCCACGTGGCCGGGCAAGACGATGCGTTTGGCGTTCACCTTATCGGCCACACCAAAGCGTTTCACATCCTTGGCAATGACTTCGGCGTCGAATTTTCCAGCGGCCCAGGCCGTGAGCACACTCATGCCCTCGGCGTCGGCCACCAGCATCCAAGCTTTGTTGCCTGAGCCTTCCACCTCGTTGGCCACACTGAAGTAGGTGATGGAGAAGTTGGTCGTTACTAACACCGGGTCGTCGGGGCCGGGATCGTTGATCTCGTACACGCCCGGGGTTACCTGGATCGGTTTCTGCGGATCCGTATAGATATTCTCTCGTAGGACCAACAGGGGATAAGCGGTCTCGGGACTGAAGTGATCCATGACGATGAAACCGCTGTACTTGCCAATAGCTTGCGCCGCTGCTACTACTTCGCGTGAGACATCGCCCCAATCGCCGGGGAAGCTGATGATGGGGAAGCCCAGGGGTCGGAAGTTCTTCTTTAGGGCCAGGCGTCGCATCATGGTGCTGGCGGTCAGCGACCCTTTAAGGCTGCGCTGTGTGGGCGAAAGGACGATATCCTGCACGCCGGCATCTTTCACTTTGGTGGTCAGTGCCACAAGTTCGTCGATGGTTTCCGCTTCCACCGCAAGGGCCGCCTTAGCCTCCTTGGCCAGCGCCGCCATCGCTTCCCAGTTCTCGGCAGTAGCGCAGCAGAGCAACGGCACTTCGCCTTCGGCCAGTTCTGCTAACCCCGCCTTGATCGCTTCCGGCCCAGCGATGAGGATGATCGGCTTGTGGCTGACCTCGCGCACGGCCTTGACGGCTGCAGCGAAACGCTGTGCTGAGCCTGCCGAAGCATCGCCACCATCGGCCTGCACGGCAAAACCACTCATGCCCAGGTCGATGCCAACGTAATCCACTGTATAATTGTCGGCAGGCTTGACCTTGGCTTTTATCGCCTCGGCTGACTCGCTGTCATACACTCGCAAGAACATGCCCGGGCGATTGACAAAGGTCTTTTCGTGGCGGAACAGTACCGTCTCGCTACCGGCCTTTACTTCGTAGCCATTGGATTTCACGGCCATGGGACGCACCGGTGGCTGCGAGGCCGCCGAAAGCTTGGAGGACGATTCTTCACTCACATGGGGACAATCTGCCAGTTCGACCTGTTTGGCCGCCAGTTTCATGGCAAAAGCAAGACAGGTGGGGAAGTTGCAGTCTTTGCAGTTGGTTTGGGGTAGAAGTTTGTATATTTGAATGCCTGATAGGGCCATTTTAATTCTCCGTGTCAGGTGTCAGGTGTCAGGTGCCAGGTGTCAGGTGCCAGGTGCCAAGTGTCAGGTGTCAGGTGTCAGGTGTCAGGTGTCAGGTGTCAGGTGCCAGGTGTCAGGTGCCAGGTGCCAAGTGTCAGGTGTCAGGTGTCAGGTGCCAAGTGTCAGGTCGGATGAACGTGACACTTGACACCGAATCACTTGACACTATAGGGCGCTAGCTACAAGGTCGTCGATGGCGGTTTGCGTCCGCTTCACCGATTCAGGATGTCTAAGCACGACGACATTGGCGCCGGATTCGATGAGCATGCTCGAAGTCAGGGTCTCCCAGGTGATGGCTCGTTCCAGCCAGGCGCCCCATTCCTCGGGTACGCCCTCACCTACTTTGGATTCCTTGGTCTTCCACGCTTCCTCGCCGGGCGTGACGATCATGGGTAGTTGGGTCATGGAGTCACCTTGTAATGCCGCCATGCGCAGCCGCTCCATCACCGAGTAGCCATACTCGAAGCCGTAGCCAAGGGCGCCGGTGGTTGGGTCCATGACAATGCGGTCGAGGGGCAGACCCATGTCTGAAATCAGGATATTGAGTTGCTTGGCCAGGTTCACATCCATAGCCGTACGGGCGATCACCAGGTGGTCATTGGCCATGGCTGTGGCCACGATGGTACGATAATTCTTGTCCTCGCAGATGCCCAGTAGCAGGCGTTCGCCCTTGAAGGCTTCGGAGATGGGTACCAGTAATTCGTTGTCAGCATCCACCTGGCCTGGGCCCCAAATGACGAGGGGCAGGCCGCTGGCCTCGAGCACCGCTCGCACTGCATCCACCGCTTTTTCAGGCGTATTGGGATTGCCCTCGGCATCGCTCAGCGAGATTCGCATGACCAACAGGTTGGCGCCTGCCTTCTCGGCCGCCTTGGCCCAACTGGCAGGATCGGCCATGACCTCACCCCAGGTCTCGTAGAGCAGCGGTGACCAGCCATCAGGTTTGCGGTCTACGATCTCGATGGCGATAACAGGTGCATTGGGGTTGTCGCCGTCGAAGGACATGAAGGGCATGGCAGTTTCACCGCCGATCTTGACGACACCGCTGCGAGTACCACCTTGTTCAGCCGTCGCCCCTAGCACGATCTCTTTGACCTGACCTGTCCACTTTTCGGTGAGGATTTCGGTTTTAGCGCCGGCCGGTAGCCATTCGACATCTGGCTCAGGTTCTTTGGTTTGCTCTGGCTCGATCGCTTCCTCTATCACTGCTGCAAGCTCAGTCGCCGAGGCAATAGGTACCGCGACTGCCGGGGCGAGTGCAGGTGGCGCCACACCGGCTTTTAATGCCGCAATTGTCGCCTCGTCCAAACCACCCAGTTCGGCAAGAGCGGCAACCAGGGCTCGGCGCAAGCTATCGACTGCTCGTTCGGCAGCGTCGCCAGATGGGGTTGCTGCCGGAGTTGGAGCAGGTGGTTCGGGCTGGGCCACCGCAACGGATGGGATGACCTCGACCGGTTTCTCAGGTTCAATCACAGGCTCAGGTTCCGGTTCCTCGACCGGCTTGGGCGTCTCCATGGCCTCGACCACGGCAACGGCTTCAGCCACGATATCGGGCTCAGGTTCCGGCTCACGTTTGGCTCTTGGCGATTCATCACTGGCATCTGCGCCGATAACCCCCATGCCCAAGACTGGGTGATCCTTCTCCTCTACCCACTTGACCAGGTCCTCGACTTCGCTCAAATCCTTGCCACTGGCGATCTTATCCATCAGGTCGGGTATGCCCTCGCGCTCGGCTACGGCGGCGAATTCAGCCGACATGCTCTGCTTGAGCACATCACTCATCCAAACCACACGTTTAAAGCCACCATCAGCATAGATGAATTTGGGGCTGACCAGATAGAATTTGCCAACACCCATGACGCCAGGCGTCTGGATGCCGCCGCCGGCCATACCGGCCAAGGTGCTGAACTTCATGCCCGCCGGAGTCATGCCTGTGTCCTCACGGCTGACGATCATGATGCCGTTGACTTCTGGGATAACCATGACGATGCACTCGAAACAGCCGCAAGCAGTCATGGGGTTTTCCATAATCGAGTACATCGACACTTCTTCGATCACCCCGTGCGAACCGACCATGGCATAATCCAGCGTACCTTCCCAATACCCCTTGCTTTCGTCGATGATCTTGCCAAGCTTAATGGGCTGGTTGGGACCGGTGGGGTTGATACTAAAGCTGGCCTTGCAGTCCAGCCAGTTGTAAGCGCCGCACAGGCCCAATCGTTCGGGGCTAACGATGCAGACGTGGTTGGGAGCAAAGGACTGGCAGAGCGTGCACGAATAGAATTCGTCTACTGCAGTATCGGTGAGATCGGCCAGCCGCTTGTTGCGGAAATCATACGATTCTCGAGCGTTTTCAAGCCATTCGGCAAACTGGGCCGGTTCTGTGTAAATAGTAACTTTCACTTTGTCGACAATCGCCCCAAAATCGGCATGGAAACGGGCGTGCAGGATGGCGCCGAAATGGCTGAGATCGAAACCCTTATCAGCTGCCGCTTTGGATATACGAATCCAGGTGATATCGCGCTGGCCAATGTGTTGGATACCAGAAGCGCCGTTGATGAAGTAGTGCATCTGGCGCTCAAGAACTGGTTCGAAATCCAGCTGCATCTGGCGCCCGGCCACTTCAACCGCAATACCTATATCGAGTGCGCCCTTGTCGGGAACCTCATCGAAATCTGGGCCAACCATCTCTACCACGCCATCGGCGATGCTATCCATCGGCACCATACGCAAGTACTCAAAACAGCGAGAGTATTTGCCGCCTGATTC
The DNA here is from genome assembly GCA_003353825.1 of Chloroflexota bacterium. The sequence continues at coordinate 2,597 of PIVW01000047.1, read as the reverse complement.
GACGCGCATATCAGCCTTGCGCACGACCTCGCCCTCGAAGGCGGAGCCGTAGGGCACGGGTACGGGCACATCGGCCAACGTGATTTTGACGCCGCGCACCTCGATACATTTCTGTACCAGGCGCTCAGATTTCTCCTCGTCATCCTTGCCTTTGATCTCATTCCAGGGCAGGCTTACCACATGCTCGTATGTGGTGACTCCGGTGGGCAAGATCTCGGGAATGACGGTATCAGCGATTACAGGAAAGCCGAAGTTGATGGCCCCGGCCGCCGCCGCGTATTTCAGATCATCTACCTCCCCAAGTGCTAGTACGAAGGCGAAGACGCGTTCACGGTTATAGAGCAGGATATCTCGGGCCTGGCCAGGTTTGAGGCCGCCGAAGGTCAGGGCCGAACGGCTGGCAAACCCCAGGGCATAGATAGCGCTAAGGGTGTCGGTACCAAAGGGAACGGTGTAAGTATCATACCCTAACTCAACCCCTTCTTCCTGCAGCTGGTGGATGATGCTACGGCCATTGACATTGCCAGAGAGGAAAGTGAGGATATTGCGTTTCTGTAATTCACGCACGATCTGCACAGCCACTTCGTTGGATCTGGCGCAACCGACGATCGCAGCAAAACCAGGCATGCGGCCATCAACAAGCTGGATACCCCAGGAGCGAAGTTGGATATCGTCGATGGGACCGTTGAGATGCCCAACCATTCCATCACCATTACTCGAATAGTCGGTGCCGCCGGCCAACTCGAACCCAGGGAAGGGCTCAGGTTGCAGTTTGTAGACAAAGCGAACGGCCTCGATGATCTCGGCAGCTATGAGAGTGGCCATGCCACCATCCAGCGTTTCACCCAGGTAAGGTGTCCAGTGCCTGCCCGCCGGTACGGGATGCAAAAGCTCCCGGGCATGCTTGAGTACAGGTGGTATATCTCCCAGCGTCTCGATCTCGGTACCGGTCATGGCGTAGATCAAGGGGAGGTAGTAGGCAGTATTGGGGAAGGACACCGGCATCTCCGGCCCTTTTTCGGCCAGTGCTCTATCCAGCATGACCTCAGCTTCTGTAACGAGGGCATTGGCGCCTCGTATTGCTCTTGTTGCTATGTATCGGGACATTGAATCCTCCTATGCGTGGTGCGTATTGCATGATGCGTAGAAGAGGGTGCTACTACAAGGAGTTCATCACGCATCACGCAACACACAACACGTTTATTTCGCAGGTACACCGTAGAGAGCGGCACGACGGTCAGCAATGGGCATTGTTTCCAGTTCGACCATCCTGGCATCGCCGCTACGGCCAAAGTTCTCCGGATTGTATTCGGGCAGGCCCAATTCGCTTCGTTTTTTATCGATGTGGGCGAGCGTTTGTTCGATCATCTCATCAACATCAGGGATGAACTCCATCTTACCGCCGTAAAGTTCTTCCCAACCCTCGCTGATATACTGTAGCACCTCATCGCTATCGGACATGCGATCTGGCATACCGCTAATAGGCGAAGAACCACCAAAAATCACGTAAACGCCCGAAGCCACGCAATAGGTACCGATCGAGAGGGCTTTTTCACTCATCCACTCGGGCGCAAGCCCCACAGCCGGGACTTGATCGATGTCATCACCTAGGCCACCTTCTTCCACAATCTGCGTTAGTACGGTGAGAATACGGGTGTTATCGACGCAAGAACCCATGTGTAGCACGGGTGGGATTCCCACCGTCTCACACACTTCCTGCAAGCCCGGGCCAACTTTGTCCAGTCCGGCTTCGCCCAACAGGAAGCCTAGTTTGGCGCTGGCAATGGCGCCACAGCCTGTCTCGACTACCAGTACATCCTCCTTCAGTAATTTCTCGGTGACATACGTATGTAGATAGTCTTGCTTACTGCGAGGATTATTACAACCAACAATCGCCGCTATACCCCGAATACGTCCGGACATGACGGCATCGTTGAGCGGTCTGAAGGATGCCCGGTAACTGCCGCCCAACATGTAGTTGATGTACTCATGTGAAAAACCTGGGATCAGATCCTCGCGCACGTCGGGGATATTGGTCTTGCCCCGATTCTCGTAGTTATCGATGGCTTCTCTGAGGATATTCTTGGCGACAGTGAGCGCATGTTTTTCATCGAATTCGATGTGCGTGGCGCCCTTGATTTTGACTTTGGGTGATGTCGTAATGATTTTCGTATGGAAGTTCTCGGCCAGCATGACCAAGGCCTGCATGATGCACTGCACATCCACGACCATGGCCTCGACGGCGCCTGTGAGAATCGACAACTCTTGATGGAGAAAGTTGCCGGCGGCGGGAATGCCCTGACGCATGAGCATCTCGTTGGCAGTGCAGCATATGCCAGACAGATTGATACCTTCTGCCCCTTTCGATTTGGCGTATTCGATGATCTCAGGGTCTTGGGATGCTGCCACCACCATCTGGCTCAGTGTGGGTTCGTGACCGTGCACGACAACATTGACCATTTTGTCTTTGAGCACGCCAAGATTGGCCTGGCCCAACACCGGCGCCGGGGTACCAAATAAGATGTCCGAGACATCGGTAGCGATTAGGCTGCCACCCCAACCATCGGCCAGCGATGTCGTAACAGCGTGTTGCATGA